>NZ_JAYUPA010001005.1:0-2671 GCF_043760365.1 Armatimonas sp. | reverse complement strand
CGATGTTGTGCTGGATATGCAGGATGTCCTGGATCGCGCCTATGATTTTGGCGGGCTGGCACGCAGCATTAGCTACGCCTCCGAACCCGAGCCGCCTTTGCTCCCCGCCGCGCTAGAGTGGGCCACAGAGCTACTGGTCACAAAGAACCTACGCTAAAAAGTAGTCTATTCACAGCGAAGAATGGGCGGTCAGCAAACCAGCCTACGCATCCCCGACGAGATAGCGGAAGACGGATTCGAGGTTGTTATCCGGAGAGTGGAAGCGCTCGATGAAAAAGCCCCCCGAGAGCGCGAGCTGTGGAAGCGCCCCATAGAAGATATCCGGCTGGTGGGTCTCGACCTCGATCAGCTTCTCGCTCTTGGGATCCACACGCGCCGAGAGAACAAACGGCTGCGCGATCAACAGCGCGGCCAGCTCCCGAGGGCGATCTGTGGTCAGGCGAATGTGGTGCGGGTGCTTGTCAATCTGGTCACGGATATCGTGGATGTTGCCCTGCGCCAGAACGCGTCCTTTGAAGATCACCAGAATGCGATCCGTGATCTGCTCCACTTCGTAGAGAATATGGCTGGATACCAAGACACACTTGCCACGCGCCGCGAAGCCCTGCATCAGCTCGACGAGCTCGCGCCGCCCCACGGGATCCAAACCGTTGAGGGGCTCGTCTAGGATCAGAATATCTGGGTCATGGACAATCGCCTGCGCCACTTTGATGCGCTGGCGCATGCCCTTGGAGTAGCCCCCGATGCGCTTATCACACCGGTCCGCCATCCCAACCTGCTCCATCACGTCCTGCACTTTTTCCTTCGCGCTCGCTCCCTGAATCCCGTTCATCGCCGCCAGCAGGGTCACGAACTCCCGCCCGGTCAGCTCCTCGTAGAAGTTATCAATCTCAGGACAGTAGCCCAGCCGCGCCGCCAGTGTCGGGTTGGCAAACGGCTCCATCCCCAGCGAGAGAACACGCCCCGTGTGGGGACGAAGCTGCCCGGTAATGAGCTTGAGCAGTGTGGACTTGCCCGCGCCATTCGGGCCAAGAAGCGCCGTCAGCCCGGCAGGAAGCTGAAACGAGACATCGTTGAGGCCGATAATCTGCCCGTGCCAGCGTGACACCCGCTCCAGAATAATCATAGGCTGGTTCATATACCAAGCTCCCGCCGGGCAAGGTCACGGATGGGTTCAAGAGCAACTAGTCCTTGTTTAGCATCCAAAAGAGTCGCTGAAGATCCTGGATAACGAAAGTTCACAGCATAGTTTGTCAGCAAAGCACACTCCGGCATCAACGTAACCCAGAAGGGATTAATAGCTTTTAAGTATTTCTCGGCACACTGTTGCGTGTGAAAACATGCCGAGTCGTAGTTGGGAGATTTACGTGCGCGACGTTCGCGCAGAGCAGTGGCAAGGTCACCCTCCGCTTTATCTACCCATTCTTCAGTGAGTAGTGTCATAGAGTATTTTGCCTTTCTCCGTGATTTCACGCAAAAAGGAATCGCCTAATCGCAAGCGTTCCTGGAGTTGTTGCGGCGTATAGACAATAACATCCATCGAAAACCCACTATGAACCGCCAGACGAATGGCGGTTTGTTCTCGGAGAGGTGACCCCTCGAAGGGTAAAACCACAAGCAAGTCCACATCGGAGTCTTCATGGGGAGTACCGTAGGCATAGGAACCAAATAAGATGATTCGGTCGGGATGAAATCCTTCCACAATCCGGTCTCGGACACTTGTGATCGCTTCCATGGAAATCATCCGCTGATAATCTCCACGGCACGGATTTTCCGGTGTGCAGCAGCCAACGGCAGGAGAATAAAGGCGGCACCGAGCACCACCAGCGGCCAGGTCAGTGGAGGGACAAGCCGACGAGACTGGGGCGCGAACTGGAACGGATGGTCTTGTGGCTTCACATGCAGCAGATTCATCGTAAGCCCATCGGTCACGCCCCCAACACTGGCATCACGGATCGTCATCGCACGCGACAGCGCCCTCTTTGCGCCAGGGGTCTCGTTATCAATCTCGGTCATGGCATTTTTCGCCAGGATATTTCCAGAGATCAGGGTAAAGACGCCCAGGATAAAGTAGAACGACGCGAAGGATGCTCCCGCTTGTCGCCCCCCCTTGGACCACGCGGAGAATCCCACGACTAGGCTCGCATTGAGCATGGGAGCAATCAGAGTCGCCATAAACAGCCGGGGCAGGAGATACGGGTTCTGGGTCCAGAAGCCTTCGTCGTAGTAGCTGGTCAGCAAAAAGACATAGATCAAGAGGGTGGGAATGGCCGAGATGCACCAGAGCAACGAAAAGACCCCGAACCACTTACCTACCAGATAGTCTAGCTTGGAGAGCGGGCGCGAAAGATAGACAAGTAAGGCATTGGCCTGGTTATCCGCCGCGATACAGCCCGCGCCGATAATCAGCGCCTCGATAAAGACCATCAGCCAGCTCTCGGTGACGCACAGATAGCAGCAGGCGGCGTAGGTGAACACTCCCTGGCCCCGCCCAAAGCCACGCCCTCCTCCACCTCCGCCGCTCATATCACCAATGGCACGGGTAACATTGTGATTCAGGAAGAAAAACAGCCCAAAGAACAAGTGGATCAGAACAATCATCAGGAGGGGCATCCAGAACCCGACCTTCTTGATATTAGTTCGGATCACCGCCTGTGCGATCACCCACCAT
>NZ_JAYUPA010001004.1:0-7549 GCF_043760365.1 Armatimonas sp. | reverse complement strand
GGAAATGGAAGCGCGCTGCGAACCCCACGAGATATCGGTGGCTTACGACGGCCTGGAATTCGACATTTAACGGCAACGAGGCAACAAGTTGCTCTCGCTTAGGGCTTCGCCGGGCACTCTCTGAGTGCGTAGATTCGATCTACTTGCCCGTGAGGGCAACCGGCGAAGCCCTAAGCGAGAGGATGTTCATCCCTCGAACGCAGTTCCGTTGGGAAGCCCAGTTTTTCCGAGAGGAGATAGAGCGGGCGGCCTTTGACTTCATCATAGATACGCCCGATGTACTCCCCAATGAGCCCTAGCGTGACAAGCTGCACCCCGGAGAGCAGCGAGAGCACGACGATAATGCTGGTCCAGCCGGGCTCAAAGCTATTGGGAGCGATCGCATAGCGCACGGCTTGAACCACACCATACGCAATTGCCGCGAGGGCGATAAAGATGCCTAAATCACGGGAGAGCCTGAGGGGCGCGTAGGAAAAACCCGTGATCGCGTCCATCGCGAGCTTGAACATCTTACGAAACGGATACTTCGTCTCTCCGGCAGCGCGGGCGGGGCGGTCGTACTCCAGCGCGTGCTGTTTAAAACCCACCCACGCCGCCATGCCTCGTAGGAATCTATGTTGCTCGCCCATCGTATTGAGTGCATCCACGACTTTTCGGTCCATGAGCCTAAAATCCCCCGTGTTCTCGGGGATGGCCACACTGGTGAGGCGCTGAAGTGTTTTATAGAATATGGCGGCGGTCAGGAGCTTGAAGGCCGTCTCTCCCTCACGGCTGCGGCGCTTGCCATAGACCACCTCCCAGCCCTCATCGCGCCAGAGCCGGATCATCTCAGGGAGCAGCTCGGGGGGATCTTGAAGATCCGCATCGAGCAGCACCACGGCAGCGCCCTGTGCATGGTGCATCCCGGCTGTCACCGCCACCTGGTGTCCAAAGTTGCGCGAGAACGAGAGCACTCGCACCCAAGAGCGCGTCTGTGCCAGCTCCCGAAGCTGTCCGAGCGAGCCATCGCGCGAGCCATCGTTGATAAAGAGCACTTCTATCTGGTCGCCGTCTTTCTCCAGGGTCGGCAGGAGCGCCTCCAGCCGTGCGATAAGCACGGGGAGCACCGCCTCTTCATTGAAGATCGGGAAGACAAGGGAGATGAGAGCCATACGGCTATTATACGCCGCCGCTTTCAATCGGCGGCTATTCAGGCAACAGCGCGGCAAACTCGTCCTCGGTGAGGATGGTGATCCCGAGCTGTTCCGCCTTGGCGAGCTTGCTGCCCGCACCTGGCCCGGCGACCACGTAGCTGGTCTGCTTGCTGACACTGCCCGCCGCCCGTCCTCCGAGTCGTTTCACTAGCGCCTCGGCATCTTCGCGGGTAAAGAGAGTAAGCCCTCCCGTGAAGACAAAGCTCTTGCCCGCGAAGTGATCCGAGATAGGCACGGCGTCATCGCCCTCTGCGACCACACCGACTGCGATCAGCTTGTCTAGGAACGCCGTGTTGCTGGCCAGCCAGTCAAAGACACTCTGGGCCGTGGTCAGGCCGACATCAGGGACTTGTGCGAGCTGTTCGACATTGGCTTCACGGAGCCGCTCCAGTGTCCCAAAGCCCTGCGCCAGCCGGGAGGCGCCGCCTTCGCCCACGTGCCGAATGCCCACAGCCACCAAGAGCCGGGCTAGTGTGGTGTGCTTCGCGGCTTCAAGTGCCCCGATTAAGTTATCCGCCAGCTTCTCGCCCATGCGCTCCAGTGGCAAGATCTGCTCTTTCGTGAGCGTGAACAGATCCGCAGGGTCTTTGACAAGCCCCGCCTCGATAAACTGCGCCAGGCGCTCGCCGCCGAGGCCGTCTATGTTGAGGGCGTTGCGGCTGACGAAGTACTCCAAGCGGGTCTGGAGCTGCGCCGGGCAGCTCTGGGCGTTGGGGCAGCGCGTGACCGCCTCACCCTCCGCTCGAAGGGTTGGGGTTCCGCACGACGGGCACACAATGGGCAGTTTGAAGGGGTGTGTATTTTCAGGGCGCTTGCTTGTCACCACTTGCACAATCTCGGGAATCACCTCGCCCGCCCGCTGAATCACGACGGTATCGCCGATCCGTACATCTTTACGGTCAATTTCATCCTGATTGTGTAGTGTCGCGCGGCTCACGATTACCCCGGCCACCGAGACGGGAGCCAGGCGTGCCAGTGGCGTGATGGCACCGGTGCGGCCCACTTGGACCAGAATTTCCTCGACGATGGTTTCCACTTGCAGCGCGGGATATTTATAGGCAATCGCCCAGCGTGGGGCACGGCTCACCTGGCCTAGCTCACGCTGGAGCGTGAAGTCATTCACTTTGACCACGACTCCATCCGTGTCATAATCGAGTGTGTTCTTCTTCTGGGACCAAGCCGCCACGGTCGCCACGACTTCATTGATGTCCATGCAGAGCTGGCGCTCGGGGTTGGTTGGTAGCCCCCAAGCCTTGAGCTGCTCCAGCCACCCGAGCTGGCTCTCTGGTTCCCAACCCGACGCCTCTCCAACAGCGTAGAACCAGACCTTGAGTTTGCGCGAGGCCGTCACGCGGTGATCCAGCTGGCGCAGGCTCCCGGCGGCGGCGTTGCGTGGGTTGGCAAAGGTCGCCTCGCCGCTGGCCTCGCGCTCGCCATTGATGCGGGCGAACTCGCCGTGGGTTAAGAAAGCCTCGCCACGAATCTCGATCAGCGCCGGAAGATTCTCCCCAACAAGGCGCAATGGAATCGAGGGAATGGTCTTGAGGTTCTGCGTGATCTCCTCGCCGGTCGCGCCGTCGCCTCGGGTTGCACCGCGCACAAAGACCCCGTTTTCGTAGGTGAGCGAGACGGAAAGCCCATCCAGCTTGAGCTCACACAGATACGCGATTTTCTCGTCGGTGTCTTCCGCGAGCCCTAAGTGCCGCTTGGCGCGGGTGTCGAACTCACGCAGCTCGTCCTCGGAGAAGGCATTGCTCAGCGAGAGCATCGGCTTTTTATGTGTCACGGAGCCAAACGCGCTGGCGGGAGTGGCTCCCACCCGCTGCGTCGGGGAGTCGGGCGTGATGAATTTGGGGTTCTCGGTCTCAAGCTTTACCAGCTCGTGGTAGAGCTGATCGTACTGCGCATCGCTGACCTCGGGCGCGTCGTGGATGTAGTACAGAATATTATGACGGGCAAGCTCGGTGCGCAGCCACGCGGCGCGCTCGGTAAGAGAAGACGAGGAGGGAGAACTCATTGTAGGATTATACTCTGCGGGAAAGCGGAGAGACGGAATCACTGCTGGTGAGAGTCCTGCCGGTTGGAGCGGTGGGACTGGAGAGCACTTCGTGCTACGAAGGCCGCAAGCGGCCATGTAGAACCGTATGGCCGGAACGGCCTTTGTAGCCGAAGGCTCGTAAGTCTCCCCCCTCCAACGGGGGAGATTTCTGGATCTCCCACTCTAACCAGGGGATGGGATAGAATTTGCTATGAGTAAGCACCATCAGGCGTTTGTTTTCGATGAGGCCGCGTTTCGACGTGAGCTGGCTCCGCTACTGGATCGGCAGGCGGACGCAGCACTGGAGAGCTTTATCAACGATCATCGGGCACGGCTGCGTGATCCTGAGACAAGGGCAGCACTGGAGCTGAGCTGGCGTCAGGAACCGGAGAATGAGGGGTTTGCGCGGCGAGCGGCGCTGGCACTGACGGCGTTCTACGACCCGACGGCAAATATTGGGCTGGGCAGTAGTGCGCAGAAGTGCCGCTTTGCCCTGATGGATCTCTACCCCGAGGGCCGTGTCTTTGTGGGCGGCGGCTCGCTCGGAGTTCCCGAGGGCCACTTTCAGTCCGCAGGCTATGTTGCGGAGAGTGTCGTGATTTTAGAGCGTCTCCAGGCGGAGCATCGCCAGAAGGCCGACGTGATTGACCCTGTTCTGACGATGCTCCAAGCCGCCCTGCACACGGGGCGGGGGCTCTATATCCTGCTCTGAGCTATCGAGTGGTTTGTTGTACTCTGCTCGTATCTTCAGAATCCTTTTTGTTTCCGCCACAGCCAGTCAGCGAGAGGAAGAGCGCACTAAGCAAAACGAGAGACATCAGGGTGACGAAGGGTTTGGTTATCATGGTTAAGTTTCCTTTTTGAGATGTCCTTTGGGAGGATAGCGGTATCAAATCAGACCACTGTCTCAAAAGTGTCTCTGCTCTACCAACAAAACATTGTGTTGAAATTCCCATAGAGGGAAACATTCTGGTAGTATCTTTTTAGGAATCGCTCCCGAATTTAAGGAAAATATAGATGCTCACATTTCTTGTTATACAGATAGCCACTCCCGCTCTAGTGGCACCCATGCCAAAGCCCGAGTCGTTGCTTGAGGGGCTGCTACTTGCAGCAAAGGGAGACCTTCCCGGAGCCGAACAGGCCCTACGCCGAATAGCGGAGCAGAGTGCGGGAAAGCCATTCGCTGCCTCAACCGAGACACTGCCCACGGAGCTAGGGCAGCTGCGTGTGCACTTCAGCATGGAGTCTGGTGAGGCATCGGCATGGAATAACCTGGGAGCAGTCTTGCTGCTTCAGGGCAAGACACAGGAGGCGATGGAGGTTCTGGATAAAGCCGCAGGACTCCAGCCGGAGTGGGGGGCACCCTGGGGCAATAGTGCCCTGGTCTGGCTGGCGAAGCAGCAGCCCGGCAAAGCTGACGAGATCGGGCGTGTCGCGCTGGTCTATGGTGCACGTAATGCCAATCTCTACGCCACCCTCGCGGAGGCCAGCTTGCGGCGACGTAACACACGGCAGGCGGAGGAGTATATTCGTCGGGCGCTGGAGCTCGAGCCGGGCCACGGCTACGCAACTTTTGTGCGTACTCAGGTGCACGAACAGCAAGGTAAGTTTTTGGAGGCGGAGCGCGACTATCTCCAGGCACTTGCGCGGAATGGGTTTGTGGCAAATGCCTTTCGCTTTGATTCGGGACAGCTGCACCCCAGTGCCGGCGGAGGAGGGCGTGATAACTGGCAGCAGCTCAGTGGCCAAGGGTTTAAGGCTGGGATTGGGGGCAACTTCCAGCTTCTTCGCGATGTGGGTAGTGTCGAAGGAGATACGAAAGCCGAGCAGCGCTTGAACCAGGCCCGGCTGACCGTGGGAAAGATGACGGAGAAAAGTGATTCTCTGCTCAGTGCCGTGCGGCGTGAGCAGCAGGATACTCGTGGTCTCGCCTTGGGGCTAGCGGGGCGTACCGGGCGAGGGCAGACCAAGGTGGATCTGCTACACAACACACGCTTTTCCCCGACATCAAAGCTGCACGTCATGGGGCGCTGGCGACAGAGTGACACCGATCTGCGCTCTCAGACATCCGGAGCACGCTACAGCCCCCTCAACGACAAGCAGCTCAGCGGCGAAGCAGAGTGGCTACGTGGGCTGACCCCTCAGCTCTCGTTGCAAGTGGGGGGATCTTGGCTCCAGAACCAGCGAACGGAGGGGGCACCGCCGCCGGGATCGGATCTGGCGGGTGTGGGGTTCTTCGCACCCAACCAGCCTTTCGATCAGGTCTTTTCGGCGGGCACCACGAGCTTGTGGACGACACACGCGCTGCTACGCTACCCTGTTCTGGGACGGACACTGACATTTGGGCCGGTCTTTGGAAGTCAGGCGGGAGCACCTGGGTTGCTCTTTTCGGGCAAGAAGCGCACCCGTGCGGTGGGCGTGACGACACCCTCCCACTCTAGCGCGTTTCTCCCCTACGCGGACTGGGCCTACCCCACCCGGGCCGGGCAGACACTACGCGTCTCCGTGACCCCGCAGGTCGGCTCGACAGCGGCGGTCTTCCAGCCCGGAGACTCATCACGCGTGTTGGATGCTGATAGCAATTTCCAGGGGATGGATGCGACAGGCAACCGGCTGGGTGCGCGAACACTTTACTACGGCCCCAGTGGTCAAGGGGTTGCCTACGAGATCGGACTGCGCCAGGACGACAAGCACGGTCTGACCTGGGAGACCACGGCGTTTCACCGGGAGCTGCGCAATGTGGGGACGGTATCGGGCGATCCGCGTATTGAGCCCTCACTGGATCTTGTTGCATGGAAGCGCACCCGGTCCAGTGGCTTGGAGACAAGCGCCGCCCTTGCACTGAAAAAAGGGATTCGTTTGAGCAGCTTTGTACGCTGGCAGGAAGCACGGGGAACCCTAGCGGAGGATGGTACCACAGCTTCAACGAGCCTCCCTCTCTCCAATGTCTCGCCCTGGCAGGGGAATATTCGGGTGGACTGGAACCCCACTGATGTCCTGCGATTCGGTGTCGAGACCCGGGTGGATGGAGCGCGTCCCCTGATTTTTTCTCAGGGAGAGGGTACAGGCCCCGCTGTTGGGCAGGATAAGTGTCCCATAATTCGGCGCTACGCCCTCCAGGGGGGGATGCGCTTGCGTAGTGATCAGGAGCTGACTTTCACTTTGGTCGTGCCTGACCGTAGCTTCTGGCCAGGGAGCAAGCCGGAGACGGTTATCCTACTTGGACTAGGGACGCGGCGATAAAACTCGTCGAGGAAAATAAACGATATGTATAAATTTGTACGGAGCATGCTCTGCGGTCTGCTTGTTGGCAGCCTCACCGTTGGGGTGTTGGCCGGGGTATGGGGCGACGACAAGCAAGATAAGCAAGACAAGCAAACAGGGCCGCCTAATCCCCTAACGAAACTAGCCCCTTACGTTGGCCCCAAAAAACCGGTGGTGGTGATGGGGATAGATGTTAAAGTCACGAAGGCCAGTATTCAGATACCGCTGCCTTCGGGGGCAACTCAAGAGAAACCAATTGATCTCCCTAGTGAGTTTGGTGCGGGACTGACGGAGGTGCTCATCACGGAACTCTTCCAGACCGGGCGCTTTGTCGTGCTGGAAGCCTCTGCTGCCGAGCTGCTTCCCGGTGCCGTACCCGGCGCGAATCCTCTTCCTGCGGGGGGGAATCCTCCGCAAGAGGGGACTGTCCCTCCCCCTGTCACCGACCCGCCGGCAGCGGCACCACCCGCTGCGGCACAGCCTCTGCCCCCTCCCTCCCGAACTCAGGTACGGGGAGCGATCACGACTCTTTCTTTCCGTAGCTCCGCGCAGGCACTTGGTGGCGGAGGGGCGGGTGGGCTACCGCCTAGCCCGTTTGAGGGAGGTCGTGCAAAAACAGAAGCCATTGTGCGCTTGGACATACGCCTCACCGAGAGTGTTACGGGGGAGGTCGTGGCGGCTTACCAGGCCGAGGGCAAGGTGACCTCCTCGAAGTCATTCTTAAACCTGACGATTAAAGATGTCACTAGCCTTGGCACAACTAAAGTGGATGAGAACCCGCTTGGTCAGGCTGTGCGACTTGCAATCCGCAATGCGGTGGTGAAAATCTGTCATCAGACCGATAGTTTGCCCTGGGAGGCACGGGTTGCTCGCGTGAGTGGTGAGGGGGAGAACCTCTCGCTCTTTTTGACAGAAGGTGCCCGGACGGGCCTGGAGCCTGACGATATTTTAGAGGTCGTTCGGCTAGGCGAGGAGGTTCGCGATCCGGTGACCGGCAAGCTTCTGGGGCGCGACGAACAACGCGTGGGGCAGTGCCGGATCAAGTCCGTACCCC
>NZ_JAYUPA010001003.1:0-7554 GCF_043760365.1 Armatimonas sp. | reverse complement strand
GCTATGGCAGACCTGGCTACGGTGCGCCCTCGGGAATGTCCGGTGGTGGTGCCCCTCGCTAGATTGCGTCTCCCTCTTGTGATTTGATGACGGCGTGTGCGAGCTCGCACACGCCGTCTTATATTTTTATGATGCGCCTTGCTCGTCTTAACCTCCTCTATCTCCTTCCCCTAACACCGGCCCTGCTCCTAGGATGCCGGACAACGGCTTCGCCTCCTTCGATGCCCTCGTCCGCGCCTCTGGCAACCTCACAGCCCACACCGCTTCCCACGCCGCTGCCTCTTGCGGAGCCGCTACGGATACGCCTGAGCGATGCGGCCACCCTGCTGCGCGGGAGTAATGCGAGTGCACTCGATGCCCTTACCGCTCTGGAAAAAGATGCGAAGGGATCCGCCGTGCTCTCCGAACAGCTCGCCGGGCTCTACGAGGAGCTCGATTTCACGGATAAGACCTTCACGCTCGCCCGACAAGCCGTTCGCCTTGATGCGACCTACTCCCCCGGCTATGTGCGCCTCGGACGGCTGGAGCAGTTCCTGGGCTACTACGCGGCGGCTGAAAAACACCTAAAAGAAGCCGTGCGCCTTGCCCCTGCCTCCTCGGATGCGCAGCTCGCCCTCGCACTCCTCTTAAAGCACCAGGAGAAGCTACCAGAAGCCGACAAAGTGCTTCTCGCGGCCCGCGCTGCTGACCCCCAGGAGTGGCGACTGTGCCTGATCCAAAACCAGATTCTTGTCTCCCAGGGCAAGTACGAAGACGCCCTTAAAGTCCTCGACGACGCACAAAAGCTCGCGCCCGATAAAGGCATTCTGGTACTCCAGCGGGCCATTACCCTCGACGAGCAAGCGATTGCACTCGAGAAAAAAGGGGAACCGTCGCGTGTCCAAACGCTTCGGAGTGCCGCACTTCCCCTCGCGGAGAAGGCCATGGAGAAACTTCAAGAGGTCGGACCAAGCTGGTTTCACCTGGGCAAGATCCGTCAGGGCAGCGGCGATACGGCGGGAGCACAGCAGGCCTACGAGAAAGCCTATGCCCTCTCCCCCAGCTACCTCACCACACGCTATCAGCTCGGCCAGTTGCTCCTTAAAGCGGGAGAGCGTGAGCGGGCACAGAAGCTCCTCGCAGAGAATACTGCCGAGAAAAACAAGGCAGAGACCTACCAGCAGCTCGCCCTCGGCGTGGCAGAGACCCCCAATGACCTGGAAAAGCGTAGGAAATTCGCACGCTACTGTGTCGGACGACTCCTGATCCACCGCGCGATCTTCGAGTGGGAACAGGTGCTCGAACGCCGACCTATGGATGCGGAGGCCATGCGCGAGGTGGCAGCTCTGAAGGCACGACGTATCAAAGATATGACACAATAGCGCTATGGATCGTAAGAAACGCCTTTTTGCTCTGCTCGCGGTTCTTGCACTGGGCGCACTAGCCAGCGTTCCGTGGCAACTCAAGCAGTGGCAGACATTAAGTAAAGAGCGGGCAAAGACCACCGAACAGGAAGCCCGCCTGCGGGAGCTTGCCCTCAAGAAAGAAGCGACAGAGTCCGCACGCCGCCTGGTTACCAATGACCCGGCAAGCCGGTTAGAGGCGGCACAGCTACTGGTTCGTGCGGGGGACAATAAAGCGGCGCGCCCTCTGCTGCGGCAACTGGAAGACGATTCAAAGCGCATCCCGGGCATGGCGAGTATCCTCGGGGATCTCTACCGGCAGGTGGGCCAGGTAGATCGTGCCCACAACCTACTCACCGCGATGCTGAGCACCAGCCCCAATGACCCGGTCACCCTAGTGCGTCTTGGCTATCTGGAGCTGAGCTTGGGAGAGCAGGCAAAGGGCGCATCACGCTTCAAAAAAGCCCAGGAAATCGCTCCCACGGATGTAGAGCCACTTATTGCCGAGGCATTCTACCAGGATAAAGAGCGAAACTACCCTCAGACCCAGAAACTGCTCCACCGTGCACTTGCTCTGGAGCCCGAGCGCTGGATGACCGCCGTACTCCTGGCAGAGAATCTCACCAAACAGCGCCGCTTCGACGCCGCTCTCGCGCAGCTCGCCACGCTTGCCCAGAAACATCCTGGGGAGTCGCAGATTCTCGCGCAGCAAGCACGCACGCTGCTGGATAGTGCCGATGCCCAACCAGAGAAAGCCACAGTGCTACGGCAACAAGCCATCGCCGCACTAGAAGCCGCTTCCCAGATCGCGCCCGGAGATGCTTCGCTTGCCTTTGAGCGGGGCAGAGCCTGGAAGGCGCTTGGCAATGACGACAACGCACTTAAAGCATGGGAGGAGAGCTACCGTCTGAAGTCAAACTACCCGCGCCTTCGTGGGCAGCTCGGCCCGTTGCTCCTACGTCGTGGCCAGACAGAACGCGGTCGGCAGCTCCTCCAAGACGAAGCGAGCGCCGAGAAAGCCCGCACGGACTTCAGTGTCCAAGTCGGGGCCATGGTGCAAAACGGGAAAGATGGACGCGCACGCCGTCGGTTTGCGCAGTGGTGCGCCGATCACCAGCAGATCCCCCGAGCGATTCTGGAGTGGGAGCGCTTTTTGCAGGACTATCCGGGAGATATCCTCGTGGAGAAAGAGATTGAGCGCCTTAAAAAATCGGAGATAGAATAGGCGTGTGATTTTCTCCGACCTGGTGATGTCCTGGCTCACCCCTCCCCGTTTCCCTGCCCCCGCCTTTCCCATCGAGCCCACACGTTTTTCGCTCACCCTACCCGCTGTGCCTCTGGAAGGCTTCCCCGCCGCGCACTACCCCGAGGTGCTGGGGGTTCACAAAACGGTCGCGTGCTACGAGTGGCCCTCGAAGTCGAAAAGCGGCCCGATGGTGCTCTTGGCACACGGCTGGGGCGGCGGGGCGGCTCAGTTCGCGGCCTGGATCAAACCCCTACTGGCGGCTGGCTATCGGATTCTCGCCTACGATGCCCCTGCTCATGGTGCATCCGAAGGAACGCTGGCAAGTGCACCAGCCAATGCCGCCACTCTCAAGGCACTCGCGGACTGGAGTGGGCAACCCGTCCACGGAGTTATCGCGCACTCCCTGGGCGCGATCGCGACGACACTCGCACTGGCGGCGGGCGTCCAAGCCCGGCAGCTCGTCTTCCTCGCCCCCGTTTGCTACGTCGCAGACGGCCTGAAGAACCACGGCCTGCGCGAGGGGCTGAGCGATTCTGAGGCCGATGCTCTCGTCGCCTACTTCCAGTCCGAGTTTTCCACCGATTTGACTCTTCTCAGCGCCCTGAAGAGTGTGGCCACTCCCCTGCCTCCCCTCACGATCTTTCACGATCGCACCGATACCAGTGTGCCCTACGACGAGGCCGAGACCATCGCCGCCCACTGGCCAGGCTCCACGCTCGTCGAGGTCACGCGTGCTGGGCACACACGGATTCTGCTGGCACGCGGCGTTATCCAGCAAGCACTTTCCGCGCTAGACGGCTCAGCGACTCCTCAGGAAACCCCGCCAGCTCCGTAAGCGCGATCCAACGCCCGGTGATCGGAGCCGCGCCCGCACGCAATGTGAAGCAAAACCGCAAGTCATAGTGAAAATGTGTCGGCTCATCACCGCGTGCGGGAATCGTGTGTACATCCACATCGAAAAGCGCCCCGTCACTGCTCACGTCTGCCTCACTCAGCCCCGTCTCCTCGCAGAGTTCGCGCAACGCCCCGTGCCACGGCGACGCATCCTCGGCTTCTAAATGCCCCCCCGGCTGCAACCAGCGCTGAAGTTTCTCATGCCAGATCAGCCACGCACAAGCGCCATCCGAACTCAGCAAAAACGCTGACCCGGTGAGATGACCCTCAAGCGTCGAGCGCGACGCAGGCTCCGCCACACGCCCCACAAACTCCCGAACCTGCGCGATATGGGACGCCTCGGTGGGATCAAAAGGCGAAAAATTGTCAGGGATCATATTAAAAGTCTGCCGCCAGATGCCAGCGAATTCCGTTTTCATGAAGTCCTTCGAGAACGCGCTCACAGTCCTGTAAATCCTGAATCACTCCCTCAAGGTAGGGAATGCCATGGGTATCTTTCTGAAGGTGTGCCAACAGCGCTCTTACCGTCGTCAGGCCAGCACTTGGCTCAAACCAGGTCTCTTCCGGCATGGTGAAACCAAGCCATTTTTCCACCGCCACGCGATCGTAGCGCCCTGTTTCTTCGTCAAAATACTCATCAGGCGCTTCCATCAACTGAAAGGCTTCATTTGGATCTCCAGAGAGAAACGAGCTGAGAGGATTTACATCAAGGTTTTTAGCGAGTCGTTCGAGCCCATCCCCTGCTTTCAAAAGACACTTACCATTAACCTCTAAGCAAACAAATTCTGAGTGTTGCTCGCTCATGATGTAATACGATGCCCCCACTTACAAAGCCTCCTTAACATCTCGATGCTTCCGAAGACACTCTTCCATCGAAAGGACTAATACCTCACTCCCCTCAATAGGCGACCACACTTCATAGACACCAGACGAGGATATGAGAGAGAGCGGTGAGGAGTCTTCATTTTCCAGATCGGCAACTAAAAATTGAACTGCCTTAAACTTCTCTTTTCGAGTCAGTTGTTTCAACGTGGGCAAAACTTCAAGCAGTGGCATCCTCTACCTCCAGCCTATTTTACCGTGCTACCAGCAGGCTTCCAGGACTTCTCGTACATCACCCTCGGCGACGGTGCGGGGGTTGGCTTTGGTGGAGCCACTGACCATTGTCTCGGCGATGATGGTATCGAAATCGGAGCGTTGCAGGCCAAGCTCGGAGAGGCGGCGCGGGATGGAGAACTCATCGAGCCACTTCTCGGCGAAGGTGGCGAGATCCGGGGCGATCTTCTGGTAGCGCTCCTGCGCAACGGGCATATTGAAGCGAATCACGGGCGGCAGGAGCAGGGCGCAGAGCAGACCGTGCGCGGCTCCGGTGCGAGCGCCGACCGGGTGCGCGATGCCGTGCACCAGCCCGAGACGCGCGGTGTTGAGCGCCATCCCGGCACTGTAGCTGGCCATCAGCATGCGCTCGCGGGCTTCGAGGCTCTCGCCGTCGCGGAAGGCGGCGGGGAGCCACTCGGCGATGTCAAACGCCGCCTGGAGCGCCAGCGGGTCGGTGAGCGGGTTGGCTCCTCGGCTGACATACGCTTCGACGGCCTGTACAAACGCATCCATTCCCGAGTACGCCGTGACGTGGGGCGGGCAAGAAACACTGAGCGTGGCATCGAGCACCACGGTCTTGGGGAGCATCGCCCCGCCCCGGATGCTGGCCTTCTTCGGGGTTGCTCCCCGCTTGTCGGTATACACTCCCACCCAAGTGGCCTCGGAGCCCGTGCCCGCCGTCGTGGGCACGGCGAGAATCGGCAAAGCGCCCGATCCAGACTCCGGCACGGCGAGCTTGCCATCAAAGTAGTCGTAGATGCTGTCGGGGAGCGCGGCGGCCTTGGCGACATCAAGGACGCTGCCACCGCCGATCGCAATCACCAAGTCGCAGCCCTGGGCGGCAAGCTGCGCCGCTGTGCAATCGGCAAGCGTCGGCTCGGGAGGGACTCCAAGATGAATTTTCGCCCCAGGAAGCGTCGCGAGAATCTTCTCTAGCATCCCCGAGGCTTGCAGGCTCTTACCACAGACTAGCAGCGGCTTCGTCCCAAGGAGCGCGGTCCGGGTCGCGAGCCTTCCGTCCGTGGCGGCTCCGGTGCCGCAGAGGACTTTTCCCGGCGTGATAAACGTGAACGTGTGCATGCGTCTAGCTTACCCCAGAAGTTTACAGGGCGTGACGGTTCCAGGACGTGAACGCCCCGTCTCGGGTTACGCCCGGGTACCCTCTGGGTGCACGTCCTGGAACCGTCACGTCTTAGGAGGCGGTGAGCATTCCGAGCATCGTCGTGCGCCTTCCCATTGTGTCATAGGCTAGCGTCACTCGCGTTCCATCAGCGTAGATCATGCTCACCAGACGGCTCTAGTAAGATTACGAAGCTGAAATTGCCCTATACTCAGTGAGCACCCTTATCTAATAAAAACTTAATGATTTTTCCGTCTCCCCCTTGCTTTGCCCAATCTAAAACAGACATTCCGTCTTCGGTAGGCTTGTTATTTTTTAATATATTTCGCATATTTCTTGCCGCTTCCTTGTCTGTAAATATCGCTCGTCCGAGAGCCTTCATCTTCTCGCTGTCTTTAGCATTTACATTCGCTCCATGATGTACCAATATTCTAACAACGGAAAAATGTTGGTTCCCACGTGCTTCCATTAGAGGTTTCCTACACGCTGCCATTAGAGGTGTGGAACCAAACTGATCCCGGATATCGACATGAGCGCCGCGTGTCAACAAGAGTTCCACTACGTCTGCATTGCCTTGTCCCGCTGCATAATTGAGGGCAGATGGGAAGTATAGCCCCTGATAATTTACTTGAATGCCATTATTAAGAAGTAATCTAACCATATTTGTAGTGTTTTTATTGATTGGAAGTATACATACGGGCATCAATACTGTAGTCTCGTCGTTATCTTTTATGTTTACGTCCGCTCCATGAGATAAAAGCATTTTAGCTATTTCTATTCGGCTAAATCGAACCGTGTGGAATAGGGCACTATAACCTCTTTTGTCTTTAGCATTCACAAATGCCTTCTTATTTAACAAGAGTTCGACTATTTTAATGTATCCTTTTTCGGATGCATATATCAATATAGGAGATCCATTATCTAAGATTAAATTTTTATTTGCCCCTTTTGATAACAATTTCCTGACAGAAAGATAATCATTTGATTTTACTGCTTGGGATAACAGTGTATCTAATATACTATTCATTTCAATTTTGCCTTTAGGACACAAAAAACAACTTTTGTCCCCATGCTATCGTACAGAGCGATGGTCGAACCAAGTGGATCAGGCATAATTTGATGACGAACGCCACCGCGCTCCTGAGCTACCACCTCACCACCTATTATCGTATATCGAGCAGACATAGTCGCCATAATTCACCAAGCCTTTTCTAAAACCCAAAACTCTAACAAGTCAAAACGCCCTTACCTCTACAATTCCACTACATGCCATCCTCTACGGAGTGTACTCAGCGAGATAATCGTCCCCATCCCAGATGAAGGTCGTCAAAGTACCGCCCGACTCGAAGGCACTTCTCCTCAGCCCGTCGCCGTTGTACGTGTAGGTCGAAGGAGCCGCCACACCCACCTGGAGCGTCTTTAGCAGGTTCCCTGTCGCATCGTAGGCAAGCGTCCCCAACCTTTCAAACCGTCCGATGCGCGGACTTGGAGGGCGCGGGCTTGGCGAGCGCCTCTACCCAGGCGGCAACCCAGGCATTGTAGTCTGTCTCGATACTTGCGGGGTTGGCCTCGCTGTGCACCACAAACGACGGCTGCCAGGGACGTCCCGTTGGCGTTCCCGTGGGCTGAAAGCGCAGGTCGAGGCTCCAGCGGACGGTGTCCGTGAGGTTTGGCGTCGAGTGGTGCGGGGTGCAGCGGTGCATGAAGACCACGCCGCCTTTCTTGACCGCAGCGACCAGCGGCGCAATATCGGGCAGAGCATCGGGGCGGATGGTCGCGCCGCCCGCACCGCCGATATGGGGAAGCACGCCCTG
>NZ_JAYUPA010001002.1:0-7566 GCF_043760365.1 Armatimonas sp. | reverse complement strand
TTTTTTGCATAGCCCGGTGTTGCCTGGGCGGGAAGGACGAAGAGAAGGAGCCAGAGAGTCGCTCCCATGAACGGGAGCGTCTTATTGTCCTCGTCCCTCGGACACAAAGGGCCTACGGCCCATGGCCCGAAGTGGCCTTCGTGTCGCGAAGCGACAATAAGACGCTCCCGTTCATGGGAGCGACTCTCTGGCTCCTTCTCTTCGTCCTTCCCGCCCAGGCAACACCGGGCTATGCAAAAAAAGAGATGAAGCCGTGCATTCACTGCCATGTCACAGCTAAAGGCGGCGGGGAGAACAATGCGCGTGGGCTCTACTACGCCAAGAACAGCTACAGCCTCGCTGGGTTTGTCGAGCAGCCTGTTGTGACCTACCCGAAGCGCGGCCTACTCACGGATCTACGCGACAGAAGCGGCTCTGGTTGGGAAGTAACCCCTAAGAAAGTGGGCGATGGCCCTTCGGTGACCTATGAGGGGGAGATTATGCGGCTGGAGTATCTGGCTCGCCGCCCTGGAACGGTTGCGCGGCTGAGTCACCGGCTGGAAGGGCTCAAAGACGGCGAGACCTACACACTCTGGTTCACGGCGCGTGCCAGTCAGCCCTATGCCCTGCCGCTCACTGCCACAACCACTGTGGATAGCCAGGGTGCGGTGCGCAATATTGGGCTGGAGGAGACCTTTGGCTTGACCACCGAAGACAGACCCTTCGCCGTCCAGTTCACCGCCAATAATCCAGATCCGGAGAAAAATCTCTTGCTTTTCTCCATTGCCAAGACCACGTCCGAGAGCCCCGTGCTCTGGATTAGCAATGTAAACCTAGTTGCGGGGGCACCCAAGACACCCCCTCCCGGATTGTTTTTAGATGCCGCCGACGATGACGCTACTAAAATCCCCGACTTTGGCCGAGCGCGCTTTGGCGGTGTCTGGTTTGTGAAGATTCCCGCAGGCACTTACACGCGCGGCCTCACGGCAACCCAGAAAAGCGTGTTGCAGAAGGCTGGGCTCTGGAGTCGGCTTGCCGCTGAGGAGCAGCCCGCTCGCCCGGTTCGTATCAGCAAGCCGTTTTTTATCTCCGAGACCGAAGTGACCCAGGCGCAGTGGAGGAAGTTCCGCGCCAACCCATCGGCGTTTAAGGGCGATACTCTGCCTGTGGACTCCGTGAGCTGGGACGATTCCAAGGCCTACTGTCAGTGGCTCAGCAAGCGCAGCCGCGCAACCTTTCGACTTCCCACCGAGGCGGAGTGGGAGTACGCAGCACGCGCGGGAAGCACTGGGCTTTTTCCTGCGACAAAGACCGGTGAGGCGACACTGGAGACGCTGCCGCAGCTCGCCTGGGTGTTTGCCAACGCGGGACAGAAACCGCACCCTGTCGGAAAGAAAGTTCCCACTGCCTGGGGCCTCTTTGATGTCTGTGGAAATCTCTGGGAGTGGTGCGAGGATAGCTACGTCCGGAATTTCTACGCCATCAGCCTGCTGATTGACCCACTTGCTCGCGATCCCAGTGCCACCGAGCGGGTTCTGCGCGGTGGCTGCTTTGCTCTCGACCCCGCCAAACAGCGGGTCGGACAGCGCGGCGGAAACCTGCCCAGCTTCAAGAGTCCCTACGTCGGCTTCCGGATTGTACGCGACTAGAAGTTCAGCCGGGTCTGCAACGTAAAGCGCTGCTCAATGGTGGCTTTGCCACCCCCGGCCTTGCTGGGGACATCGCGCTCGTACTCATAGAGTGCGCGGAGAGTGATGCCCCGGTTGAACTGGTAGTTTGCTCCCGCCCCGAGTGCCGTTGCGGACTGCGGTTTGTCACCAAACTTCCAGCTGCGTATCAGCCCGACGGCGGTAATGTGCCGGGCGATGGCAAGATTCCCTTCTCCAAAATAGCCCCAGACCGGGTTTTGGTCATCGGCACCAAAGACAATCTCTCCGCGTGCTTGGAGCTTCTCCAGCTTATAAATCGCATCCGCTGCCATGCGAGTTTTATCTATAAACTGTCGAGCACTAGAGGTTCCCGAGGCAGGGAGCTGGGTGGTAGACGTGGTCAGCGGGCCACGGCCTGTCAGAATTGAGCCGCCGAGCTGGAGGCGACCGCTCTCGGCCTGTGTACGGAACATACTCTCCAGCCGCATGACCACCACTTTATTACCGTCGAAATCGGAACGATTCGGGCCAGAGCCCGTGGTGGCGGCGACATAGTAACGGTAGGGGCCGTAGCTCCCCTCCAGCATTGCTCCCGTGTCGATTCGTAGCCCCAGAGATTTTTCGTAGAGGGACTGAATCGGCTGGAGCGGCGTGTCGTAGACGGCGGCCAGCCCGAAGGGGATCACAAACTGACCGGCCCTCACGGTAGCATCTACGCCTGGTAGGAGAAAGCGATAGAAGATATAAGCCTCCGAGGCCCGCACGCGGTTAAGCGCCGTCCCCCGTGGCCCCTCGGACTCGCTCACCACCTGGAGGCGTACCCCGCCGCGCTCGTCGCCGTCTTTGGGGTTGGCACGGATGTAGTCTAGCGTGTAGCGCCCCGACGCGATATAGCCGCCTCGGGTATCCTTGCTGCCATTGCGGTAGCGCCAGTCCAGCGCACCCCCAAAGAGCCAGGTCTCCGGGCTACGGTAAAACGGCTTGGGACCAATTAAATCCGGGTCACGTGAGGCGGTGGAGGCGGGGGGGCGGCCCGGCTGAAACGTCCCACGCGGGGCGGGCGGGTAGATGGCAAAAAAATTAGGTCGCTCCGGCGGTGATGTCTGCGCCAGAGCCGGGAGTCCATAGAGCGTACTGCCTAAGATTCCTGATATGCCTAAGATACCGAGAATCCCCAGCTTTCTCATAGCTGAAACAAACTCTCTGGCAGCCCTGTATTGACTTGAACCGACTCAACGGTTTGCACCGCACTAAGCTTACCAAACGGGTTGTAGATCTCGACACGGGAGGGCAGGAAAATCCCGGGTCGCAGCTCACGGGCCTTGACATAGCGGATCTCTTTTTGAAGCTCGTTCTCACTGTTGAAGGAGAGACGCTTCTCCGTCAGAAATGTCTTCGGATTAACCCAGACTTGCTCATGACTCTTACTGTCGGTGCCGCGCTGGACGAGCTTATAGACCAGAAGAGCGCCCTCACGACGCTGGAAAACGGTCTGGTAGTCGGTGGTAAGCCAGTCCTTGGCAAAGACTCCGACATCCATCAGGCTTTGTTTCTTCGCGGGGTTGCCTTTACAGTCCTCGGTCTTTTTGAAGACACCAACCCGGTAGGTCTTACTATCCCCTACATAGATCAAGGTTGCCGAGAGGAGCCCCGCTTTTCCCTCAACGCGGAGCTTATTGGGGGCTTTGTAGGCGATCTCATAGGTGGGGACGCGGTACGATGTGGCGAATGCGCCCCCAATTTTTTTGAGCTCGTCGAAGTTAGTTTCCTCGTGGACAATCCGCAGGGATACCGAGAGATCTTTGATCCGCTCGGTTGGCTGGACTTCTGTAGGCGTTTTCTGCGGCATCGTCACGAGCGCCTACTTCTTCTTCGGTGCAGGTTTGGCCGGTGCTTTGAAGCCTTTTAGAGAGCGGTTATGTGTTTTGTACCACTCCCCTGCGGCGACCCGCTTGCCCCCACCCTTAGGGTTAACATGACAGAACGCACAGTTCTTGTTTTCTTTTTTCGCGTAGGCAGGCAGGGCATAGGCATTACCTGCGACACTCAAGACAAAGGCCACAAGGGCAATCCGACAGAGATTCATAATCGCTTATTCTTCCTTAGGGGAGTGATCGTTTAGACCGAATTCTCTCACCAGAGTTTCAGGTTATAGCTGAAATGGTGGAGGGGTGGAACCATTGGGTGCGAAGCCAAGAGGAGTGAGTAGCAACGCATCCAGAGTGATTGCTCCCTCTGTGCGTACTTCGAGCTGGTGCTGGCCGCGCGGCATGACTACCATCCCACAATCGTACCAAATAAGGCTCCCTAGCGCAAAAGGCTCACCGATGGGCTGTGGGACGGGGGAGTCGGTGCCACCGAACGACTGCCCATCTAGCTGTACCCGGAACGAGGCGCGTGGCGAGGCGGCAACATACAGCCGCAGGGAGTTCTCAGTATTGATAGAGATCGGAAAGGTTGCGATTGCGGGTGCGGCATCGAGAGGCCGGGCACTGCTTGTCAGAACCTGTCCTGCGCTGGCACCAGGACGATCCTCCACTCTGTCGAAGTTATGTCCACCAATCGCCTCCGCCTCTACCCAGAGGTAGGGGCGCAAGAGAGAACTCATTTGTCCAACGAGAGTTTGTAGGTCACGAAGGGCGTTGTAAGCCGTTGTCGTGATATCGGTTTTATAGCGCTGCTTAAGGTTCTTGAGCTGGATAGAGTAGAGTGTCGCTTCCGTGAGTTTTCGCTTGAGAAGGGTTTGGAGAAGGCTCTCCGCCCGGGTGATAGTCTCGGGGAAGGCCTCCTGTGGCAGGGGGAGCGAGGCGTAGTTATACAGGCGAAGCGGCTCAGGGCCAATGGTCAGGGTCAGAGTGTCCTTGGTGCGAATCCCACGCTCGGCGGGAAGCCAGGCGAGGGGGGCGACTCCCGACAGGCTGGACTGCTTGGGGATTTTTAGCTTGATCTGACGGGGGCCAGTGGGGTTCCAGAGATAGAAGACCGGGCCCTCCGGCTCACTGAGACTATAGGCGCTCCCCGCGCTCCCAAAATCGTAGAGGACATAGTCTCGGTCCGCAGGAAGCCACCAGCTTCCGTCTTGGAGCGCACGGGGTTGGAGAGGTTTGTAGGCACGGGGATAGAAAACCGCGTTTGCACGGGGCTGGGGAACCGAGGCGATTCCTAGCACACCCAGTTGCTGTGCGTACTCACTGAGCCAGGCGAGCTGTTCGGGCTGCTGAGAGAGATCGTAGGCCTGCCGAGTGGGATCTGCCAGGCGAGCACCGTCCACATAAAACCCCCGCGCTCCGGTATCGCGCAGGGCATCTAGCATCGAGAAGAGCAGGCGCTTGTTGGCAAAGCCGGGCTGCGTTGTCTCGGGCAGGCGCGTCTCCTGCGTGGCGAGAACCGGGAGCCAGAGCGGGCGCTGGGCATCGGTTACCTGGGCGTAGGTTTCCGCCCCCGTGTAGGAGATCGGCTCGATTCCTTTACCGTAGGCCTCCACCCCAATCCCATCAAAGCCCGCTTGGGGCCCTACCCGTGAGAAAAGTGGGGAGAAACCACGGGAGCGGTAGACAATCGGCACCTCCGCAACTCCCCGCTTAAGGGCAATAGCGAGCTGACTCATGTAGCCACGGAGCGACTCGGTCTTAAAGTCCTCTAGATCCTGCCAGAAGCGTGAGGCACTGTCGCGTGCAGGAACCACGGTCTGCGTGCCTTTGTGGAAGAACTGAGGCAGCCCCTTCTCCGCCCACCAGAGCGGGATAAGCTGCGTCGCCTCTGTAAAGTCTTTTAGTGTCCCACGCTCGGAGACTCCCCATTTTTCCTCAAGGCTCGCAATGGTGGCGTAGCGGTGGGACAGATAGAGCGCCCACTCACCCTGGAACGCCGTACCACTGGGGACAATCTGCTGAGACTCGCCGGTGAGTGAGAGCGCTAGGCTCAGAGGGTCCGAGAAGAAACGAAAGCCCTTGCCCAGCTTCACCTGCCCAAAGAGCGTTAAGAGATCGTCGCGGTACTTGTCAAAACCCTCCCAGACATTAGGCAGTCCCAGCTCCCCGCCCGGAAGAAACAGACGCTCCGGGTAGATCACCACTCGGTTTCGTCCCTCTTTGAAGGAGAGACCCACGCGTGCTCCCTCCGCAACAATGTCGGCCTTGCCAGAATCGAGGATCTGCTTGCTCCCCGGATCGGCGAGAAACCAGAGGGCGCTGCTGAGCCCCTTGACCGGAAAGCGCACCAGGCCGCCGCTGCTGGGCGCATCTTGGAGGTAGCGTCCCGGCAGAATCTGATAGCCCAGCAGCGGTGTGCGGGGGGCATCTGCCAGAGAGATTCCGTAGGTGAAGCCCTCCGCCTCTGCCGCATCCAGCACCCGCTGGAGCGCCGCCGGCTTCACTAAAGTGATACCCCCTTTGAGGGGCTGGAGGTAGATATCCGTAATGCCTGCGGCCTTCAGGCGCTGGAGCGCCGCTATATCCTCGGTGAAGTCGGCAGGGGTAGCGGCGGGTGCCCAGGACTTGACCTGGAAAAGCCCCCCGACAGGAACAAAGGGCTTGCCGTCCCAGAGTAGCGTGTGGTTCTCCGCGACACGCCAGAGATGCTTCTCCCCGGCTCCATCGGTGTAGACTCCCTGAGTGGAACCTGAGGCACGAGAAGCAGGGCGCGGCGCGGGTTGAGGGGGGAGCTCACCCTGTCGTGAGGGAAGGCCCTGCGTTGTCAGCGCCCAGGCGCACAGTAGATTCAGCATAGTTAAATTCCCAGGATAGCGAGTAGTTTTTTGAGGGCCGTACGGGCTCCCTCAGCAGTGATGGGGGCGGCGGCGGTGCAGGATGTTAGTGCATGGGCAAGGGCCATTGCCGCGTCCGCGACGGGGCGGGGGGAGAGGGTTTCCCTAGCTTGCTCTAGCGCCAGAGCGACTGCGGCGCATGCGGCACGTAGCGCTGTTTCTGCCTCGTCTTCTTCCTGTTTCTGTTTCTCTAAGGGCCGCTCCAGAGCGGCGAGGAGCTGCGCTGGAGCCTGCGTGGGCACATCCAGGTTTATTACCTGCGGGGTACTCGGATCCGCTTCGGCAAACCACCAGCGCAGCTGCTGAGGCGTCGTCTGCGGTAGAATCTCTTCCAGTGCGGACGATGCTCCGTATCTTCCGACTCGTCTTTCCTGTCCGTCCTTCAAAATTCTTACGGGAGCGATTAAACCAATGCGAAGCGCCCCGTCGGTGCAGCCCAGTGCACGGAGCCCGGCACGGGTGCGGGCGGCATAGGCTCCGTGGTCGTCGCTCCACAGATCAATGAGCTGGTCAAAGCCCCGTGCGAGCTTCTGCCGGTGGTACGTCAGATCACTTGCCAGATAGGACGCTCCTCCCAGCGTGCGTACCAACGGGCGGTCTTGCTCATCGCCCAGTGCAGCGCTCTTAAGCCAGAGTGCCCCTCCCCGCCAGGTCGTGTGCCCCGCCGCAGTGAGATCCGTTAGTAGCTTGTCTACCTCGCCGGAGCGGAGCAGCTCCGCCTCGGAGACAAACGAGTCGAAGGTGACACCCAGCTCGGCCAAGCTGGCGCTCTGGCGCACGCGCACGGCGGCCAGAATATCTGAGAGTGTCGCGCCGCGTGCGGAGCGTGCGATCTCGGCGGCAAACGGATCGGCTTCGGCGGCGACACTGCGTGCAAAAGCGGTCAGAGTGGTGCCGGGCGCATCATTGACATAGAACTCGCGTGTGACGCTATGACCAGCTTCGGCAAAGACACGGGCGAGAATGTCGCCCACAACGGCAGCGCGTGCGTGCTGGATCGTGATCGGGCCATTGGGGTTGGCGGAGACGTATTCAAGACAGATATTCATTTTTTTGTTTTGGTCAGGGTGAGCAGAGCGAAACGTGGGAGTGCGGCGAGCTTTTTTAGTCGGGCGGCATTGGGGTTCGAGGCGATGCGATAAAACCACTCCAGGCCGGCTCTCTGCATCCAGA
>NZ_JAYUPA010001001.1:0-7572 GCF_043760365.1 Armatimonas sp. | reverse complement strand
CCCAGTGAGGAACGAACGGCTAGGGGAAGAGGGGGTGCCCGAGGAACGAGGGTGGGGGAGATGGTACTTATTCTCTTTCTTATCACCAGTGCCGCGCTAGCCCAGAACCCGCGTATCGCTGCGCTCTACCCCGCTGGTGCGCAGGCGGGCAAGAGCATCGAGATCGCGATTCGTGGCGGTGGCCTGGCAGGAGCCAAGCGTGTAGTCGTCAATGGCGGGCCGGGTGTCAAGGCGGAGCTGAGTGCAGCAGGAGGCCCGGTAGACGACACGATTCGGCCCCTCTTCAACGCCAAGTGCGTTACCTGCCACGAGTCGCGCTCCCCGGACAACCGCACTCTGTCACCCGAGCAGTGGGCCGCCACCGCTGACCGAATGATCACGGCGCGTGGCGCGGATATCAAGAAAGAGGACCGGGATAAGATTGTTGGCTGGCTTCAGGCACGGGCGCGAGCAGGGCAGATCACGGCCAAGCTCAGTATCGCCGCCGATGCCCCTCCCGGTCTTCGTGAGGTACGCCTCGTCACTGAGCAGGGCATCTCATCCCCCTTTTCCTTTGAGGTTAGCAACCTGCCAGAGACACTAGCGCTCCCCAATACGAGCATCACACTCGCTCTCCCCGCTATCATCAACGGTGCGATTACCCTGTCAGGCCAACGGGATAAGTTTCTCTTTTCCGCCAAGAAAGGCGAGCCGCTCACGTTCAATCTGAAAGCCTATCGAATCAATGAGCAGTGCCCCATGTTCTTCAATCCGGTGCTCTATCTCTATGATAGCAAGGGAAAAGAGCTTGCCAAGAGCCTAGGGCGCATTGATATTGACCCTATTTTAGAGTGGATCTGCCCCAACGACGGGGAGTACACACTTCTGGTGCGTGACTTACTCTGGAAAGGCAACCCGGCCTCCATCTACCGTCTGGCAATAGGCAACTTGCCCGCCGACACCACTCTCTCCAACTTAGTGGCAAGACCTGGTGCCAGCTTTTCCGCCAACATGGGCAGCATGCCTATCGAGGCCTTGCTGGCGCGTGACGCGGCGGGGGTGACGATGCTTCACACGGCAATGGGGGACACTCCCGTGCTGGTGAGGGACCTGCCCGACGGTGGTGGCCCGGTGGAGACAATCGGCCTCGCCACTGCCGTGACACTACCTGCGATGTTCTCAGGAAAACTGACGGGTGCCAACCAGGTGGATCGTTTTAAAGTGCAGGCACTCAAACCCGGCATGGGCCTGGAGCTCTACACCAAGCGCCTGGGCTCGCAGCTCCGCCCGCGAGTGACCATCAGAGACGAAAAAGATGCCGTCGTCCAGACCCGGCTGATGGATGGCGACGAGGAGCTACGGATGCCCGCCTGTTTCCCAAAAGCGGGCGAGTACGTGGTAGAGATCACCGACTCGCTCTCGTCGGGAGGGGCCTACTGTTGGGAGACAATCGGAGCGGGAATCCCTGATTTCTCCCTCAGTGTAACACCCGATGGGGCCAACCTAGCCCCGGGAAGGCGTGCGGCGCTGCTCGTGCGTGTCACCCGCCGTGAGGCACTCCAAGAACCGATCAAGCTGACCATTAAGGGGCTTCCCCTGGGAATCAAAGCCGAAGCGGGAGTCATCCCGCCCGACGATGACAAAGCGCTTCTGCTCATCACAGTAGATGATAAAGCGGCTCTAGGGGGAGGGACAATCACCATAGAGGGAACGACAGAGCTGACGGATGACCAGGGTAATGTCCGTTTGCTTAGGCGCTTTGCCCAGCCCATTGAGCTCTACCGAACACAGAACAACAACCTTCGGCCCATTGAGCGCAGCGCCGCGTTTATCGGCGTGGCGAAAGAGGAGCCCCCCTTTGGGCTCTCTGTCCAGGGAATTGAGAGCCTGAACCTCGGCCCCGGTCAGACCGCGACCGTGACCGTGAAAGTCGTGCGCCCCACCAATGGCCGTAGCGATGTAGTAATATCCGCTCTGGGTCTTCCCCCAGGCATCACGATCAGCCAGGGGGCACTCTACATTCCCGGCAACAAAGACGAAGCAATCTTTACGCTACGCGGCTCCGAGGCCTCTCGCTACCTGAGCACACGCGATCCTAAACTGCCGCCGCTACGCTTCGTCTTCGTGGGCACCACCGGAGGCCGCAACGCCGATGCGCCCACAGATAGCACCGCGGCCATTATTGTCACTGCGCCTCGTGAGGGTGGCATTAAGATCGGAAGATAGCGCACTTGGATACCCATCTTCATCACGATCCTCCGCGCCATGACCCGCACGATCACCATCACGAAACACACTTTAAGTCCTCAGAGAGTGTACGGGATGTTGTCATCGGGATGGCGGATGGGCTGACGGTTCCCTTTGCGCTGGCAGCAGGCCTCTCCGGTGCAATTTTCGGCCCCAAAATAGTCGTCACGGCAGGCCTTGCGGAGATCGCGGCGGGCTCGATTGCAATGGGACTGGGCGGCTATCTGGCAGCTCGAAGCCAGGCGGAGCACTATATTAGCGAGAAAAAGCGCGAAGCCTGGGAAGTCATCCACAAGCCCGAGGCGGAGGCGGCGGAGATCCGGGAAGTCTTTGAGGGCTACGGCCTAACAGAAGCTGAGATTACCCCCATTATTGCCGCGCTGGAGCGCAACCCGGAAACCTACGTGCAGTTCATGATGCGCTTCGAGCTAGGCTTGGAGGAGCCCAACCCCAAGCGTGCCCTCCAGAGTGCAATCACGATCGGTATTTCCTATATCATTGGCGGCCTGATTCCTCTCGCTCCCTACATCTTTCTGACGCAACACGCTGCCGCCTTCCAGCTCTCTTGCATTGTGACCCTCCTCGCACTTTATGTTTTTGGCTTCGTCAAGGGCCGCTTCACCGGCAGCAATCCGTGGCGCAGTGCTTTTGAGACGGCAGGTATCGGGGGGATCGCTGCCACCGTGGCTTACACACTGGCAAAAGCATTTAGCTAAACCAGCAAAAAAATTGACTCAAAGCGCAACCGTAGCCTTAAACTTTGTTACAATACAACCAGAGGTGATTGTCTCATGGAAGAACAGTTTATTTGCCCTTTTCCCTGGAAGTGGTCTATGATTTATGAAAAGCTCCACCGGGAGTGGATAGAGCGTGCGGAGGATGAAGTGCCCGAGCCCCCTCATCTCTTGCCCGCCATGACAAATGATGCGCACCGGCAGGATCGCTGGCAGGAGACCGTGGACTGGGCGGAGCAGTACGGTTTTGAGATCCCCCCGATGAGTGAGGATGAGAAATACTATAAAATGTAGGTGTTAGCGCAGATGAAACCAGCCTTTTCACTGGCCCTTCTGGTGGGGTTGGTTTTATTTTTTATGGTTCCTTGATCGCATTCGACGAGTACCAAGTGCGCTTGGGCTCGTGTGGGATCAGCTGTCACGGGCCGTCGTATCACTGCGTTCACCACGGGCGGATTAGTGATCCTCTTTCTTTTGGGGTTGACAAAGCGCCGAAAAATCCGGTAAAGTCTGAGTGTAATGCTTGAGCTATTTTTCACAAAGTTTCCGTGGCAGCTTCGCGCCCTCTGTGCCTGGTTTGGTACCCTTGCGGGTATCCTGCTCCTGCTAGCCATCGGCAAACAAGACTTCGTCGCGGCTCATCCGGTAGAGCAGCAGTTTCTGACCTTTGCGGGCTGGGGAATGGCCTTCTGGGGGCCGATCATCCTGGTGACGATGGAAGGCATACGCGCCGACGACTAGCGCCGCTGCAGGACTACTTAGCGCCGCAGCAGGACTACTCCGCCTTCACTTCCAGCGCATGAGCTACCGCCGCCGCCTGCTCTCGCGCTGTACCTTCTCGTGGCGAAGCGCCTCAATCCGTAGCAGCGCCGCCTGCTCACGCTTGTCACGCTCTCGCCACCAGCGTTTCTCGGCCTCATCGCGCCGATCGGAGCGCCAGCGATGGACGCGGTACGCCACCGAAGGCTGGAGGTAGAGAACCAAGACAAAAGCAACCCCAATCAGAGGAAGCGACCACTTACCCCCTAGCTGGTAGCGTAACTGGGGTAGAAACAAGAGACAGAGGAACAAAACACTGACAAGCAATAGTATGAGAAACCAGCCAACCTCAATAGTATTAGATTTCTTTGTCTGTCTCATTTCGCCATTAAAATCCCTTAGTCGCTATTCTATCTTAAAGCTCGGCATTTTGGAAGAACTCCCAAGTCTCGCCCTCTGGCCCCAAAAAAAATCCCACTCGAATTGTCTTTCCATTAACTTCGACGCTTTTAGGCTCAATAGTAATAGGGCAACCCAGTAGACGAACTTTTTCAATGTCAGAGTCAACATCGAGGGAGCGAAGTGCCAGGTGAAAAAATTGGTTCCCTCCCACTATTTCCGTCGCCTCCGGACAGGCAAAAAGCTCAAGATAGTTACCGTCGCCTAAACCAAGAAGAGCGATTCGTTTATCACCATCGCCCCAGGAGTGCGCCACAGGAAAGCCCATTCCTTCGGTGTAAAAGACCAGCGAGGCATCAAAATCTCGTGCACGGAGGGCAATGTGATGAAAGCCCGATTGACTAAAATGAGTGTTTGTCGAAGTGCGCATGCAAATATTCCTATTCTATGGGTTCCAGGTGCACCAGAGTCGTCTGGTTGCGAATGGGTTTAAAGAGATCGGTGGGCAGGACAAAGGAAATTTTGGCTCCCCCCTGCCAGGCGAGAGTCTGACGGATACCACGATCTCGAATACGCTTGCCGTTCCCCGTCTCCGTAATTTCGATAACGAAGGCAAGGCGTCCTTCCAGAGGTTTTCCTGGGGTCGTGGTGGCGGTGGCGCAGAGAAGGCCCGCATCCCCCCAGCGAATATCGCTGATGGTGATGCGCTTCAGGTCATCGCGCGTGAGAAGTGGGGCGCGGGGATCAACAATAAACGGTGCTTTCCAGTGGTTGTCGCGCTTGATCTCTACCACGCCGCGCACCAGGTGCCGCCGGACTTGACTCTCCCCGATCTGCTGGTACTCCCAGGCATTGACCGCCCAGAATATCCCTCCGACAACGGTCACAAAAGCGGCGATGCTTCCCACAAGATATCTATGCTTCACGTAACCACCCCATTGCCAAACGCCCCAACAGTGACTTGTGCGCCCGGCGCGGCGTGCTCATTTCGCAGATAGCCCAGCGCTACCGGGATACCCTGCATTGGCCCAAGCGCCGCCGATGTAATCCAGCCGACATCCTTGCCGTCCACCGTCAGCCGCGTCCCAGGCTCAGCCACTTGCTCCGTGGTCAGCTTCACCAGGCTCCGGTTGGTATGGCCACGCGCATCAATGCGTGCCACGATCTCCTGCCCGATATAGCAGCCTTTCTTATAGTGAATCGCCCGCCCCGCCTGCCCCGTCTCCGGCGCGAGTGTCTTCTCATCAAAGTCAACACGCCCGCGTGGAATGCCCGCCTCGATCCGAAGCGCCTCGTAGAGTGCTTCGTCGCACACGGGCAGCTCTGGCGGAGAAGCAGCATCGTAGAGCGCGCGCCACTTGCCTCCGTCGTAAATAAAGTAAACAATCTCCGTGGTGAGGCGGATCTTGACCCGTTCCATGACTAAGTGGTGCTCCAGCGAGGCGGCCAGCGGCTCGCCCCAGCCAGGCTCAGTGTCTAAAAGAAGGCTGTCTTCTAAACAGGCGATGCGGCAGTCGGCGAGAATCTGGCCTTTGCTGGTGAGGTGAAACGCGTAACAGCCCTGGCCGGGCGTGAGCGACGCGACATCGTTGGTGACCATGCCCTGCAAAAAACTCTGACGATCACGGCCCGTCAGGCGCAGGAGATCGCGCTCCAGGGATACATAGAAACTTTCGGGGAGGGTCATCGGTCTTCGGCCTCGTGGCGCTGCACGGGCACGCTCGTTTTCCGTGGATCAAGCCGCCGGGCATCCACATAGCTTGGGGAGTAGCGTGTGTCGCCCCACTCGGTAAGAATCGTCCCCGCTCCGCCTGCGGCATGAATAAACAGATTCTCTTTGTAGTGCAGCCCGACATGCGTGATCTTGTCGGGCTTGCCAAAGAACACCAGATCGCCCGGCGCAAGCGCCTCTTTTTCGACTGAAACAAAGCGCGGATCGGAGCGCTGAATATCGGCATCGCGGCGCAGGAGCACTCCCGTCAGCCGGTAGCAGAGCTGCGCGAGCCCGGAGCAGTCCAAGCCAAACGCCGACGATCCCCCCCAGAGATACGGTGTGCCAAGAAACTCCGTCGCCCATACTTCCGGTTTTTTTTGGGGAAGGGGTGCTAGCGCAGCAACCGGCAGCCAGCCGCGTGTGCCGCCCGGCAGTGTCACGGGGCACCAGTCGCCCACGGGTGGCTGCGCCGCGAGCTTACTCAAGATCGAGAGCCGCGCCACCAGTGGCGCATCGGAGCGCGCCTCGGCACGGACATCGGCAAACGGCACGGAGACAGTTGCCTCGGGCACCCTTTCAGAAGCGAGAAACCGTGTCTCCACCCAGCCACGGTAGGTATCGTCGGCCTGGACACGCACCCAGTCCCCGTCCTCAGAGGAGCTAAGGACGCCCACCTGGTTTCCCAAAAGCACCTGGGAAACCCGGTCATTCTCCCGCCGCCGTGTCTCCTGCCAAAGATGGCAAACCGGCTGCATCACGATCCGTTGTTGCTGCACGAGGCTATTCTACCGCTTCCAGCTCTCATCAAAGAAGCCGACCTCGGTCACAGTGCCATCAGCGATGCGCACCGTGGCCCAGTCCGGGAGCTTAGGGGTGTGGTGCGCGTTGGAGCCAGACATATAATCATGCCAGGTAAACCCGGAGTTCACGACCACGTACTTGCTCTCGTTCAGCGGGTTCGGGTAGATAAACACCGGCGCAGTCTCACTTGTCCAGCCCAGGGGCAGCTTGCTTGCCATATTGCCCAGAACACGATTAGATGCCGGGTCGCCCCAGAGAATCAGGTTGGCATTGCGCAGCTGCTCCCCGGTGAGCTTGTCGTCGTCCACCACAATCACCTCGCCCCGGAAGAAGGTCTTCCAGTCACTCAGCGCCTGCTCCATGGCTCTCTTGGCCCAGGCTCCGTGCTCAGAGGACTTGGCGATCCCCGTAGGCTGGACGAAGACAAAGCGCTCCATAAACGCGTCATCAATCGGCCCCTGCAAGCCGGGCTTCTTGCGCAGCGTCTTGCCACGCGGCTCGCCGGATTTCCAGCTCTTGCCGTCTTTATAGAACTTCGCCCCAGAGAGCGTCTGCCCATCCAGGTTGACCGTGCGAAAACTAGAGTCCAGCGCCAGCGCACTCACGCCGCTTGTCTTAATCGTCACGCTCTTACCGTCGGCGCTGCGCTCGGCTTCGGCGCGGGCACGCTCCCAGTGTTTTTCCAGTCCGGTGATGTGCAGCCAGTTGGACTTTGCATAGCGCAGTGTCCAAGTCGTCAGACGAATCTTACTTGGGCTTTTCTCCCGCCCACGTACCACGAATTTATCCAGCTCGGCATTGATAATCGGCTTGCTGTCTTTATGATACGAGTGCCCCGTATTCGGCCCAATGATATGGGTCATGGGCAAGCCCTCGGCCTGGAGCGCCGCCGCCATGTCGTCGGCGGCGAGCTTCTGGCCATCAATCTCGCCCGAGTAG
>NZ_JAYUPA010001000.1:0-2689 GCF_043760365.1 Armatimonas sp. | reverse complement strand
CCGCCCAAGAGGCCCGCATGGCTCAGAAGACTCAGCGGGGTTCGGGTTCGCGGCTCGCGCTTCCAGCGGCGGACAGTGGGGAGCAGCTCGCGTGGAGGGAAAGTGCCCGCTTGGACGACCAGCCCGAGGCCACAGCAAGCCGCCAGCGCCACACCTGTCCGCCGGGAGAGCGTCGGCCAGCGCAACCGAGCGTTCCAGAGTAGCATGATCGCGAGCAGAAGTCCCAAAAAGGCCACGCCGCCCGTCAGCCAGTGAAAGCGCAGTGCCAGATAGAGCGCTCGCAGACCGATCAGCGCCGCAATGAATCCCAGAGTCAAGAGCACGGGCCGGGGCAGGTGGCGGAGCAGGGCAGTGAGTAGCAGCAAAGCCAGTAATACGACACAGAGAACACAGACGGTCGCAGTAAGCCGGGCGAGTAGAGTCGCCTCGCCGACGTGCACCAGCGCGGCACCGAGTCCACCCGCAAGAAAGAACGCAAGAAGCGCAGCACGGTTCATACTACTTTGTACGGCAAAGTTAATGCGAAACGTTCCCGACGCTACGGCAGAGCCGTCACACCGCTCTGGTAGGAGACCACTTTGTAGGTCCGTCCTGCCAGGGGGAAAAACGCGGGAGCAAGCTCCGTGAGCCGGAAATCGTAAACACGCTTGCGGTTGAAGCCAAACTGATCCAGGAGCGCTCCGGTCGTGGAGTTGTAGGTGAACTGCCCAAAAGGTCCGTCTTTTTTAATGATCAAGGCACCCAGATGACGGTAGATTCCCCCTTTGCGCGTGGTGTAGTTCGTACAGCCGACGCTGGGGTTCCCCCCGGACGAGTCTAGGGCAAAGAGAGCGGCGTGGAGGGTGATGTCATCAATGTGTATTTTACTCTGGTCGTTTTCGACGATCCACATACGTCCTGTGATCAGGCCGAAGACACCGCAGAGTGGGTCCGCCTCCGTGGCGCTGGATTGCAGGTTACTCGCGCTCCCCAAGGCGAGGCGCTGGTAGATAATCCCCCCATTAATTTGGGTGCGTCGGTTTTCCGGGGTGGCAATGGTGAGGCGGGTCACGGAGTCTGCGCTGACATTGTTGGCAACGGCTCCCGCGATCCCGCCGGTCTGAGTGGTCGTGTCTCCTATATCCCCATTTACATAGACAAGGCCGTTTGTGACTCCGGTGTAGCTCTCGGTCGCAGTGAGGGACTCCGTTTTCGACTTAGGCATCGTGTAGCGTGAGACGAGAGTTTGATTCGTCAGATGATTTAGGGTGACGACGGTACGCAAGGCAGTGGTGCCGCTGGTCTGGTAAAACGTCAGCACTTGATTGACATTGTCTATGCCTGATGTGCTGAGTGTTAGCTGTGTCACGGAACCCTCAACAAAGATGCCACCAACGGTTGCGCTACCCGCTGAGGGAACCAGCAGGCCGGGTGTGGCAGGCGCGGTGGCTCCCCCGAGAGCGTCTGCCTGCAGCGTACTGGTATTAGTAGGGAACGGTATTAAGGGAGCATTGAACTTAGGGGCCGTGCCCGAAGTCGCAACGAACTGCCAGTCACCGAGCGCGGGCTCTTGTTTGGTGACCAAGCCTTTCCACCACTGGATCTGTGAAGGCGCTCCTGCACAGGTGAAGTAGTTCGTGTCGGGATGGGTGAAGAGAAGGTTCGTGGTGTTCCAGACAATCGTGTGCTTGGCGGCGGGGTCTACGGTGTTGGTGCCCGGGAGGCGCATGTTTAGATGAACGGGGCCTGTGAAGATATGCATCCCGGCCATCCACACAAAACCATCAAGCGGCTCATCGTAGAAGATGCCGTACTCAGCAAATCCTTTGGGGCGAACCACCAAGCGGCTGGAGTAGGTACTCGTACCGCACTCTCCCACACACTGAATCGCGAAGACCTTCTGGCCCGTCGCGGGGTCGTTGCCCGGATAGATCCGGACTCGAAGCAGGCTCGGTTTGGCTCGCCCTACCACGCTTTCTCCCGCTGTCGGGGCTTGGCTGAGGCGGATTACATTATAGCCTTGTTCCAGAGACGCTCCGTAAAAATCACTGCCAATTTCTGAGGGCGCAAAAGGAAGGTTCACGCTGTTGATACTGTCTTGCTCAAGCATCCAGGAGTAGGTAATCCGCACACCGGTCTCGGCGAGGTTATGAGCCGTCTGAGCATCGGCCTGGAGCGAGATTTGCTGCAGCGATGCATCGGCATTGGCACTCACTGCACTGGTGCGCCCTAGCGTTCCCAGCAAGATAATCCCCAGGATAAAGAAGAGGATCACCATGATTCCCAGGAGCGCCATTCCGCGCTGTGGCCGTCGTCGTGAAAGCCGAACTGTCACTTTCATGGATGTACTCCGTCATTTGGCAGTGCTGTGTCTGGTAGAAGCGTGCCGTCGTTGTTCAGTAAAGCGACAGCCGAGTCTGATGTTCCCCGTACCGTATCCGAAGCCGCTCCCAGAGCGGAGCGCTCGTTGTTGTACGAGTCTTTTTCTACAAGAAGAACGCGGTAGAGTAGCACGCTGCCGCTTTGCGTTCCTCGGCGAAACGAGACGGCATCCCCGCTTGGGGCAAGCTTGCGATAGATATCTGTTTTGCTGACAACAGCACCATTTTCATACAGCCACTGCCAGAGAAATCGTCCTGTGCTCGGGGCTGGCGTGCCGTCGGGATCGCCCCGGTAGAGGAGCATTCCTCGGGTTTGTGCCCGGCGACTC
>NZ_JAYUPA010000999.1:0-2690 GCF_043760365.1 Armatimonas sp. | reverse complement strand
CACCTGATGGGGCGCTTCTTTTTGTGCCTGGTGGTTAATATCCTGGTGGTCTACAGCCTGATCCAGAAAATCTGGGTCTCTGTGGTGCTACTCTCTGGCGCCTCGCTCTTTATTCACCGCACCACCATTATTCTCTGGAAGAAGCTGAGTGCACAGAGGCAGGAAAAACTGGCCCAGCGGGAGGCACAACGCCAGTGATGCCCCGTCAGCGCCTGCAGCGCAGACCGAGCAAAGCGGCAGATAAGCTAATCCTGACAATGTTCTCTCTACGCCTAGGGATTGGATTGATTGCGTTTACGACCGTCACCACACTAGCGTTCCAGCTTCCTGAGAAAAACTTTGCGTGGATCATGCTACTGATTGCCCTTGCCTATCTGGCGGTGGCGGGTTCGATTCTGGTGAAAGCGCTGCGCAAGTACCGTGAGCGCTACGGCGTAAAAAAGTGAGTAGGGAGTAAAGAATTAAGTGACCATTTCCTGTGCGGTCTTTGTGGACGGGGTGCGACAGGGTGAGAACGGCATTGATCTCTGTGGACTGTCGGAGGGCTTCGGGTTTCCGGGCCTGCCGGTGACTCTGGAGAAGATGCCGCTCTTTTTGAACCTGGAGCTAGACGAAGCAGACCGGGGGAAGCCCTGTCGGCTGGAGTTTCATCTGCTCTCCCCTAGTGGCCACGCACTAGATTCTCCTAACTGGCTGGACTTCACGCTTCCCACCGACCAAGACACGGTCACGGCTAAGCTTTTACCCACACTGGATTTGACGTTCCATACGTTCGGTACGCACACGCTTGAAATCCGTCGCGAGGACACTCTTCTCCAGCGACTCCGACTCACGATCACCCAACAAGGGCTCCGATGATGATAACAAAACTTGCGTTCTCACTTTTTGCTACCTTTGTGCTCGCCTCTGCCTCCCATGCTTGGGGTGGCGTGGGGCATACCTATGTCGCTAAGCTCGCTGTAGACTCCCTGCCAAGCTCTTCGTTTAAGTCGCTGATGATCCTCAACAAGGACTGGTTTGCCGGCGCTTCGTCGCATCCCGATCGCTGGCGTAACCGGCCCGATAGTGCGGAGGCGGGGCGGCACTTTCTCGATGGTGAGCGCTTCGGTTTTGGCTCTGATCTAAGCAAGATTCCCCAGGACTTCGCCGCCGTGCAGAAGATCAGCGACTACATGAAACTGCGAAGCGATGGGATGAATCCGTGGACGGTGCGGCGCATCTACGGCTTGCTCGTGCGTGCGCTCAAGGAAAGACGCTGGGACGATGCCTTGGTGCAGGCGGCCTATCTGTCGCACTATGTCGGCGATGCCCATGTGCCGTTCCATGCCACAGAAAACTACGACGGCCAGCTCTCGGAGCCCTCGCAAAAGGGGATTCACGCACGCTTTGAGTCCGTGATGCTAGAGAAGAGCATTGCTTATAGCGAGCTCAAGCCGGGCAAGGTGCGGCTAACAAGCGATCCGGTTGCGGCGACATTTTCGATTCTCCAAGCCAGCATCAACGAAGTTCCGGTGATTCTTGCCGCTGATAAGAAAGCCCAGGTGGTGGCCTCGGGGGATACATTTAGCGAGGCCTACTGGAGCGCCTTTACGCCCGTCGCTAAGCCCATTGCGATCAAGCGGCTAGAGATGGGGGGCACGGCGCTGGCAAGCTTGCTCGAAAGCGCCTGGAACGAGGCCGGTCGCCCGACACCACCGGCGGGCTTTGCCGCAAAAAATAGCAGCCTTCCCTACGCTCCCGAGTTCGTCCCCCGTGGCCAAACCGCGCCGCCGTTCATGCCCGTGGTGACCGAGGAGCAGAAAGTTGCGGCGCGCAAGGGCGCGATCACGCTGCATATTGAGTCCGAGGTGCTGGGCAAGTTCGTTCCCTGTACTGTCTTTCTTCCCAAAGGCTACTGGCAGTCCGGGAATCAAAAGCGCTACCCGGTGCTTTATTTGCTTCATGGCGCGTTTGGAAAGCACACGGACTGGCTCAAGAACGCGGGCACAGCGGCGTATCTGGCCGACCTGCCGTTAATCGTCGTCTTGCCAGACTCCCAGGGCGACTCGTTCTATCAGAACTCACCCGGCTTTGGGAAGTGGCAGAGCTATTTTGAGAAAGAACTCCTGCCGGAGGTCGAATCCACGTTCCGAACGATTAAGAAGCGCGAAGGACGGGCGATAGCGGGTCTCTCGATGGGCGGTTACGGCGCGTGGCACCTGGCGCTCGACAACCCAACAAAGTTCTGCGCGGCCGCCTCGCTCTCGGGGGTCGTGGAGTGGGGCGAGGGCAAGCCGATTCTGAACTTTGTGCAGAAGATGTTTCCCACCGACACCGATGCACTCTACGCGGCAGGGGCGAGCTGGCCGAAGATTCAGGCGCTCTCTGGCAGGAGTGGCCCCTGGGACGGCCCCGCGCTCTACTTCGATTGCGGCAAGGACGATTTTCTTATCCAGATGAACCGTGATATGGAGCGACGGCTGCTGGAGCGTGGGATTCCCTTCGAGTTCGCCGAGTTCGACGGAGCCCACACCTGGCCTTACTGGGATGAGCACCTGCGCGATGTCCTCAACTTCACCATGCGACACGTCGCCCCGCCCACGGAGCGATGATCCCGCCTGAGGTTCTAAGCCGTTATACAGAGCCGCACCGGCGCTACCACACGGTGCGGCACCTGCGGGCGGTGCTTGCAGCGTTGCACCGCTGGATGG
>NZ_JAYUPA010000998.1:0-7587 GCF_043760365.1 Armatimonas sp. | reverse complement strand
TAGAGTTCAGGACGCGCTGAACCGTCGGACGTTTCTGAGGAGCGCGACCGGGCTGGGGCTGGCGGCGCTGGGTCTGCTGGAGGGTGAGGCGCAGGCGGCAACACTCCCACCCAAGGTCAAGCGCGTGATCTATCTCTTCCAGTCCGGTGCGCCCAGCCAGTTTGAGCTCTTCGACAATAAACCGACGCTGGAAAAATACCGGGGGCAGAATCTCCCGGAGTCGGTGCGCAAGGGCCAGCGGCTAACCACCATGACCAGCGGGCAGACCAATTTTCCGACCGCGCCTTCGCCCTACGCCTTTAAGAAACACGGCCAGAGCGGCGTGGAGCTCTCGGATCTCTGGAAGCACCTGCCGGAAGTGGCCGATGAATTGTGCGTCATCCGCTCAATGCACACCGAGGCGATCAACCACGACCCGGCCATTACTTTTTTCCAGACGGGCTCGCAGCTTGCCGGGCGACCCAGTATCGGCTCGTGGCTGAGCTACGGCCTCGGGACGCTCAACAAAGACATGCCCGCGTATGTGGTGCTCACCAGCAAGGGTAGTGGCCGCCCCGACGACCAGCCGCTCTACGATAGGCTGTGGGGCGCGGGGTTTCTGCCGACACAGCACCAGGGCGTCAAGCTGCGTAACTCCGGCGACCCCGTTTTGTATCTCTCCGACCCGCCGGGCGTGGATCGAGGCATGCGCCGCGAGATGCTTGATGAGCTGGGCGCACTCAATAAAATCAAGCTCGGCCAGACCGGCGACCCGGAAGTTGCCACACGCATCTCGCAGTACGAGCTGGCGTTTCGGATGCAGGCATCGGTGCCCGAGCTTGCCGATCTCACCAAGGAGTCGCAAGCCACGCTCGAAATGTACGGTCCGGATGTGAGTCGGCCTGGCAGCTACGCCCACAACTGCCTCTTAGCCCGGCGGCTTTGTGAGAAAGGTGTGCGCTTTATCCAGCTCTTCCACATGGGCTGGGATCACCACGGCGGGCTCCCCAATGCTATCAAGGGCCAGCTCAAGGACACGGATCAGGCCACGACGGCGCTGATTAAAGACCTCAAGCAGCGCGGGATGCTCGACGATACGCTGATTGTCTGGGGCGGGGAGTTTGGGCGCACCGTGTACTCCCAGGGTGCGCTCTCAATGGACAACTACGGTCGCGACCATCACCCGCGCTGCTTCTCGCTCTTTCTGGCCGGAGCAGGTGTCAAGCACGGCGTCACTATCGGCGAGACCGATGAGTTCTCCTACAACATTGCCCGAGACCCCGTGAGTGTTCATGATCTGCACGCCACGATCCTGCACCTGCTGGGCGTGGATCACAAACGCCTCACCTACCCCTACCAGGGCCGCGACTTCCGCCTCACCGATGTTTATGGGGAGCTTGTCAAGCCCATTTTAGCGTAAAAGCCATGAAGCTCGCGGCGTTAGAGCACGTACGTCACTGTGTGTGCTTCGATTTCCGTGGGCACTTCCCAGCGGTCAAGATACTTGTTCAGGACGCTCTCCGGCACGGCGGTGGCACGGTTGCGATTCTGGGTGAAAAGCTGCGTGTGCGGCACTTCACGGTAGACAATCTTGACGCGAAAGCCGTAGTCGGCGGCGAGGCCAAGCGGGCGGGCTCGTAGCTCGTGGCGCAGGTTGGTGGCGTTCCAGACAAAGTCTTGTTTCTTGCGCAAAAACACCCGTGCCCGCTCCATTGCCGCCATGGCGACGGCTTCCTGCGGGTCGCTCGGGGCGATTCCCAGCTCCTTGCGCAATACATCCAGACTGATAATAGGCAGGTGCACTAAGTTCTGCTGGATGTAGGTGTCCTTACCCGCGCCCGGCAGGCCGCTCATCAGGGTCAGTGTGCCTTTTAGATCATCGTAGGCGGCGTAGCGCGGGTCGCGGCCCGGCGTGCGGAAGTAGACAAAGCGGCTGTGGCTATTAGAGAACGCATAGGGCGCATCCCACACACCAAGCTCCTTGCAAAGCTCGCCAAAGAGTCCGACCGGAACCAGGGCATCGTCGGTGCCCGGCGCGATCCGGCCACGCGTGTCCGCCTCAGCCAAAAGTGTCAGCCAGTCACAGCGGGTACTTTGGGCAATCGTGATGGCTGTGCGCTCGGGGTCGTCGCTGTCTAAACAATAGCCGGGGCGCATGTGCCAGCGCACCAGGGCGCAGACCGCCTCGCGCTCCGCAAAGTCTACACCACGCTCCCAGAGCAGCCGCCGCGCAATAGAGGCCCCGACCCGCGCGTGGCCATTAGAGCTAATCCGCCCGTTTTCCTCGTACCGGGTCGTGGCGGGCTTGCCGCAGTCGTGCAGGAGCGCCGCCAGCCGCAGAATCCGCCGGGCAGGCTCCTCCAGATCCGCGAAGCGCGGGTCGGCCTGAAGCGCCGCGACCACTAAGTGCGTGTGTCGTGCCACATCACCCTCGCCATGGTGCTTGGGGTCTTGCGGACAGGACATCATCGCCTTCCACCATGGCATGACCTCGACTAATTTCCAGTCTATACCGCTCTCGGCTACCACAAATCCACCTCCACATTTCGAACCCATCCCCCGGCCCCTCCCCTCAGCACCCAGAGGGTACCCGGGAAGGGGTGAGAAAACCCTCCCTAACCCTCCCTGCCCTGAGGGAGGGTGGCGTAGCGAGGAACGAGTGGAGCCGGGTGGGTCCGCCGGGTGGGTTCCTACCACAAATCCACCCCCTCGGCGAGCTGGTTTGGCACGAGCGGACGGTCTTTCCAGTGCGTCCCCGAGTCCAGAATTGTCTGGAGAAACCCGGCACGCACCCACTTGTAGCGGCCCTTTACCTCACCGTTTTCTTCCCACTTGAGATAGAGCCCCTCCGAGACGCCGCCATCGGATTTATATAGTGAGGGGCCGACGAGCTTGGTGATGTCTGTGAGCTTGGCAAAGACACCTTCTTTGAGTACGGGCACGGAGAGTACGGGGCCACCCGCAAGCATTTCGCGGCGCTTTGCTGTCGAGAGGAAGCAATCCGTGTGCGTGTCTAAAATATCGAACTCGAAGAAGTAGTGGGGGAGCTGGTCGTAGAAAACCGTGTGGCAGGCGTAGAGCCACTCGCCGTAGAGAATATAGCGGGTGCCGAGGTGCTCCCAGAGCCAGCGCTGATGGGTCTGCGCCCAAGGCTTGAGGAGCGCGAACTGTGCCTCGCCGGCCCCCCCTGTCAGGTAGTGCCCCCGGCACTGGAGCTGAAGCGCCCCGTTTTCGTCAAACGAGATTCCCGTGTTGGCCCCATCTAGCTTCTCCTCCACCACAAGAAACTTCTCGCGTAGCAAGGCAAACGGCATCCGACTCGGGTCATCGCCTTTTTGCAGACCGCTGCCTTCCAGGTGCTGGGTGCGTGGGTATTTTCTCATTTGACGATCCTGGGCGGCTAAAGCGGCCCGCTGGGTACCCTCTGGGTGACGGCGAGACTCATAAATGAGCCTCGTGCGCGTTCTCTATCGCTTTATCGGCTGTGTACGCTAAAATGGGCCGTGCACATTCTCTTTGTTTACCCGAGCCAGGCCGACGATGCCACGAATCGTTACCGCTGTGTTCATCTGTGTGAGGCGCTGGTTGCGGCGGGCCACACGGCGGAGCATGTCTCTGCCGGCCAGGACATGGTGCGTGTGGCTCATGACATTGTGGTGCTCCACCGCCTGCCGTGGGGTGGGCCAGGGAGCGCGTTCGCGGCGGCGGCCCGGCGCATCGGTGCCAGAGTCGTCTACAGCGCTGACGATCTCATTTTTGACTTGGAGCACGCACGCCACACGGGGACTCTCTTCCCCGACGATCCCTTGCGCTACCGCCACAGCAAGCGCGAGGCCGAGGCCAATCTCCAAACGCTGCAAAATGCCGATGGTGCGCTCTTCAGCACGGAGTTCCTTGCCGCAGGGCGCGGCCCCGTTCTTCGCAACTTCCTTGGCACGGAGCTTCTTATGCTCTCACAGAGTGCTCGTGAGCGTCGCGAGGCGTTCCTGAAATTACGCCAGGACGATAGAGTCACGCTGGGCTATCTCTCGGGCTCCCCGACCCACGATGCGGATCTTGCCGATATCGCGCTACCACTGGCGGCGGCACTGGAGCGCTTTTCACAGGCACGACTGCTGGTGGTGGGAACCGTGGCACTTTCGGGGCCGCTGCGGCGCTTTGAACAAAACGGGCGCGTTCGGCGGCATCCGTATGTGCCTTGGCGCGAGCTGCCAGGGCTGATTGCGCAAGTGGATATCAACCTTGCGCCGCTGGATCTGACCCAATCTTTCAACCACGCCAAGAGCGAGATAAAGTTCCTAGAGGCCGCCGCCGTGGGCGTTCCAACCGTCGCGGCGCGCTCGGCAGCGCTGCTTGAAACTGAGGGCGCTCTGCTCTGCGGCACGGATACCGAGTGGGCCGAGGCGCTTGCAAGCTGGCTGAGTGATCCCGAGACACGCAAAGCGGCAGGCGGGGCGGCTTTTGCCGCGCTGGAGAAGCACCAGGCGAGCACGCTAAGTGGCATCGAGAGTGTCTTTACCGCCTGGATGCCGGAGAAAGCGATTTCGGGCAGTGCGACTGTCACGCGCCCTCATAAGTCCAAGCTCGTCGGGAGAATTTTCCAGACGGAGCAGAAATATCTGCGGCGCTGGCACTATTTCAAGCGCCACTGGCGGCTCGCCAACGAGCAAGAGCGCCACGGCGGAGGCACCACGTGAGGCGCGGGGGAGGGCTACCAACCCTCGTTGCACTGCTCCTTGGCCTTGCCTGGGCTTTGGGGGTTCCGCTGGTTCGTGGCCTAGACAGTCCGTTTGGAAACTGGCAGCCCGATGAGATAAGTCATGTTCTGACCGTGCGCTGGTGGGCCACCCACGCCAGCCTACCTCCCTACAACTCTCACTACGCTGTCTCGGTTCATCCGCCGCTCTATCACATGCTGGGGGCTCTTTTCTGGAAACTGGGGGGGGCGCTGGCGGTACGCGTCTTCTCGGTACTGCTGGGCGCACTGACTGTCTGGTTTACGTTTCGGGCGACACGCGCACTCTACGGGCGGCAGGTGGGGGAGCTGGCGGCGTGGCTCGTGGCACTCGTGCCCATGCGGGCATCGCTCTCTGGGGGAATGAGCAATGAGAACCTGGCGGCACTGGCGGCCACGGCGTCTTTTGCAGCGCTGGCGGAAGCGCTCCGTGGGCGGCGGCGTGCGGGGGAGCTGGCACTCTGGTGCGCCGTGGGCATGGCGAGCAAGCTGACGTGCCTGGGGCTATTTCCTGCTGTTTTTGGGGGACTGATATGGCGCTTCGGCAGCCAGAAAGCCGCAAAGGTAACTCAGGCGATGCTGCTGACCACCGTCGCGGCCATGGGCTGGTGGTTTCTTGCCAATGTCAGCCGCTGTGGCGATGCTCTGTGCAAAGGCGCGGCGGATCGGCTCTGGGACCGAGTGCAACCCGGCTACGAACGCTACCGAGTGGAGCATGAGTGGGGGCCACCACGCTACGCTTTCTATGTGGCATCGTGGTGCTGGCGCTCGTTTTGGGGGAGCTTTAATGGGCTTCGTGAACATTTGCCGATGCCTCTGTTTGTTAGCCTTCTGTTCTGGCAAACCGCTACACTCTGGGGAGCACGACATCGAGTGCGCTCTCGTGCAAGGCGGGCTTGGTTAATTGCAGGGGGAATCTTATTTCTCACCACCAGTACTATGGTGTTAATTTTTAATTGGCGCCATTATTCAGCACAGGGGCGTTATTTCTATGTAATGCTGGCTCCTTTTGGGGCGATTACCGGATATGGCTATCTCGCTCTCTTTCCTCCTACAAAACGCAAGCGAGCGGCGCAAGGGCTGGTCGCAGCGCTGATCGCACTGAACCTCTGGTGTCTTTGGTACTACCTGCCCGGCAGCTAAAGCTAGCGGAAATGGAGTGAGTTTTCTCACCAGGAATTTGAGAAAAAAAAGTTGCCCCCTTGCCTGGAAGTGGGGTAGACTTTATAGGTCTAGTTTTGTGAGACTGTCTTATCTTAGGAGCGACTCATGATTCTAAACAAATCTAAACAATCGAGGGTAATTATGTCTTATCTTAACCCACGACGGCGTGGCTTCACGCTGATCGAGTTACTTGTCGTGATCGCGATTATTGCGATTCTTGCCGCTATACTTTTCCCTGTCTTTGCACAGGCTCGTGAGAAAGCCCGTGCTATCTCCTGTCTCTCTAACATGAAGCAGCTTGGCCTGGGAACCATGATGTACATTCAGGACTACGATGAAACGTTTCCACAGTCCGTCTCGAATATCGGCGGGCAATGGCTGACGAATTTTTGGCATCTTATTCCAGCAGACTGGTCGAGCGATGTAGCGCACCCGGCGGTGATTGGCTCCCAGTTCGTCTGGGCAAACTCGACTCAGCCTTATGTTAAAAACTACCAGGTTTTGCGTTGTCCATCCGCAAGTGAGATTCGTAGCACCATTGCTCGCTTCACCTACGCAACCCCTCGTAGGGCCCCTGTTGCTACTTCCTACACCTACAATGGTTTGCTTAACAGCTACTCCCAGGCAGGTGTGGCAGCCGTCTCCAGCCTTCCCATGATCTGGGAAGGACGTGGTAAGGCAGCAACGCTAGGGGGGACTCTCCAGAATCCTTTGTTGACCTGCACCAATGGTGCACTCCCCTGCACCTACGTGGCTGGGGGAGGCGCGGTAAATGGAGGAACGGGCGGAGCCTTCGGAATTGACGGCTCGATCTGGATCCATAACAGTGGAGCCAACTTCGTGATGTCCGATGGTCATGCGAAGTGGCGTCGTCTTGGTGCTCAACTTAGCCCAGCCAATACCAATGCCAATGTTGATCCCTACACGGGCTACAATGCACAGGGTATTCCTGGCTTCTTGTGGACAAATGGTTTCCACCCCTGGCTCTTCCGCCCGGACTTCCAGCCCTAAATGTACTTAAGGAAAATGAAAATGCGAATTAAAGTGGCTTTTTGCCTTTGTCTGCTCACCCTCCCGCTGCTTGTTGGATGCAATGCGGAGCCGAAAGAGGGGCCAACTCCGGCTCCACCGCCACCCGTAGCGCCTGGCGCTCCTATGGGCAGTGCCCCTCAACAAGGGGCTAAGGGCATGGTTCCGCAGTAGGCCTGCACGATCAAAGTGGCACGAGGAATTCTCCTCGTGCCGTTTTTTTTGGGTACACTTCAGCTCATGAGCATTAATGAGCCCCGGCTCCTCGACACTTTCCTCACTTTAGTCCGCTTCAATACCCCCTCGCGCCACGAGAAACCCGTCTCTGAGTGGGCTGCAACCTATTTGGAGAAGCTTGGCTTTACCGTGGAGTTCGACGATGCCCACCTGCGGCTCCCCGGCGAGCCTGGCAGCATTGGGAACCTCATCGCCTTCAAAAAAGGCACGGTCGAAGGCGCTCCCGGAATCTTTTTCTCATCGCACTTCGATACCGTGGAACCCACGCCCGGCCTGGAGATCGCCCTCGACGGCGATATTATCACCGCCGCCTCGGACACGATCCTCGGAGCCGATGACAAGTGTGGCATGGCACCGATCCTGGAGGCCATGACCCAGCTTCACGAATCCGGCGAGCCGCACGGCGACATCCAGCTTCTTCTCACGATCTGCGAGGAGATCGG
>NZ_JAYUPA010000997.1:0-7590 GCF_043760365.1 Armatimonas sp. | reverse complement strand
TCAGACTCTTTTTGATCCGCGGTTACCAGAGTATTTTGTTGGAGCTGGTAAGACAGATCCGTCGTCCCAACCCGGTGTGCCACATCATAGCGGCTCGCCACGGCCCCAAACCAGTCTTTGGTCTCAGGCTTGCGCTCATCTTCGGCACGAAAAAAACCGAACTTGGGTTGTTTCTTGCCATCGCCATAGCCCAGAGTATAGCTCTGCTGCTCAACATCAATATTTTTCTTATCGGGGGTCAGCACATCCGCACTGGTAGACTTTATATCCACACTCAGCGGCCCAAGCTGATTCCTGAAGCCGACAATATCACTCTCGGTCTTGGTAACTCCGCTGGCATCGGTACGCTCCTCACCAACACGGGTGAGGATTACTCCAGGTGTCCCTGGTTTCGTCCCCGCGTAGTTGAACCCCAGAGTCTTCGTCTCGACCTCTACTTGTTTCTTATCTGGTGTCGCCGTGAGAACCTTCTGAGTCCGAGCGACCAGATCGGCCACCCCAAACTTCCCCGTGCGCCACTTGCTTGCCAGCTCCGCGAGATCAGTGCCAGATCCAATTCTTACGCCCGCAGGATTGACCGTAAAATTATTATTACGCGCAACATTAAGCGAAGGCTGGTTCTTGGGAACATAGGCGAGCGTATAGGCTTCCTGGTTGACCTGAGTTACCTGTTTAACATTCTTTTCATTGGTAGCCACACGGCTCTTGTTGGTCTTCGCATTGATATTAAGCCCTCCCACTTTGCCAGCAAGGTTACCTTGCTCCACCTGGGAACCCGTTTTAAAGCCCGTGATATCAGTCTTAGAGTCTTCCGTACGGTTTAAGCCCACCGTCGGGGCCCCTTTGGCATTGAGATTAAAGGCGATATTTTCCTGTAGTGCCCCGGCCTGCTTCTGGTCGGGAGTTGTGGTGGTGGTCTCGTTGCGCTTGGCGACAAGATTGGCCGCGCCCAGTTTTCCTGCGAAGTCACCGCCCTCCGTGACCGTGGCAGTGAGAAGTCCCTTCGCATCGCGCTGATCTGTCGTACTACGCGCGAAGTTGGCCAGCGGCGAGCCTTTGGTGCCCCCCAATCGCAGTCCCAGTGTCTGAGCTTCGCTTGCCCCTTTACCCGTCAGATCGCGAATCTCGGTGCGCCCCACATTAAAGCCGAGCCACTGTGTCGGAGTCATCCGCCCCGCTAGCCCCAGGTTCTGTGCAGCCTCAGCGTAGCCAAAGTTCTTGCCCACACTAGGGGCAAACTGCTTGCCTCCCCGCAGGAAAGAGACATCCATACCGTTTTTGGCATTCCCGGTGGCATACCCAAGCTTCACGCCAACACGATCAGCGGCGGCCCCCCCCGCATTAGCAGTTGCTCCCTGCCCTGCATCTGGCGCGAAATTGAGCTGCGACGTAAACCCACCCCCGAGTAGAGCCGTCTTGGAACTCAGGTTCCAGACAACACGTGCGCTAGTATTATCCGCACCCGGCATGGCAGTCATTGAAAGGCTAGAAATCCCTAAGGCAGCCAATGAGACGGTAAGAGGGGCAGCGGGGGTCGCATTGGGATTCTTCTGGGCAATTCCCAAGTAGTAGCCGTAACGCGCACGTATGAGCTGTGTGCGCTTGATAGGAAGCTGGAAGACCAGCTCACCTTTGATCACATCCAGAGTATAGGCCCCGGCTCCTAAAAGCTTCCCATCGACAAAAATCTGGACAGGGTTGCCCAGCCCACTTTGGAAGCTACGCCAGGTAAGAATATAGGGCCCCGGCTTATCCTGCCCCAGGAAAGTATCATCCGCCATCGTCGGCGGTGCCAGGTTGGTGGCGTACTTAGGAGTGATCGGCTGAAGCTGCGCGACACTATTACGCACAGGCGGAGGAGGGGGTACCTGGGCTGCGGGCGCCTGAGCCAGAGTGGGCAATCCAGCAAGAACAGACAAGACGAGAGAGAGAGCTAGGCGAACCCGCCCCGAATGAATCTGATCTTCTCCTTGATTTATCTCTGTTTTTCTCATGGTCACGGCACGCTCCCTTACTAACTACTGTTGGTTGACGCCTCCGGTTCCCTTAGACTCTATTCTACCGCCTACGTTTCAGAATTCAAATAAAAAAAGCCCACCCCCTGCTGGGAATGGACTTTTTACTACAATCTCTCCCGAGGGAGAGTTTTAACTACTCACCCCAACCAATGTTACGCACAAAGGTAAAAGCAGTCTCGTCGGGAGCCATGACCCACACATTGATGCTACCATTGGATGCGGTGCTAAACCCAACCAGAGTTCCCGCTGCGTACAGCTCGCCCCAACCGATATTATCGCCCCAGCCGATATTATCGCCAAGAACATCAATCACCGTGATATTGTCCACGGCCACAACCGCGCTGACAGTAGGAGCTGCCTGAACGGGGGTAGTCATGCTGAATGCGCCTAGTGCAGCACAGGCTCCTAAAAATGTAAACACTCGCTTCATTGTTTTATCTCTACCTTCCTAACCTGGTTTACAAACAGCTTCTACTTTGGAGACCAGTTCTCCCAGTAGATTTGCCAAGGTGATAAGACAAATCCTGCCACCTACAGTTATCCAAATTAAACCAGAAGGTTTGCTCTCTGTCAAGGGAATTCTTAAATCTTTACCGTGAAATTACCAGTTTTTTTTGAGTACGCAAAAAAAGACGAGGGAGCCGATTAGCCCCCTCGTCAATCTTGGCACTTCGCCCCTATTTAGAGACGCTGTGCACGCTCATTAGAGACGCTGTGCACGCTCCGCACGAAGCTGTTCCACTAGGGCGCGTGGTGCCAGGTGGGGCAGCATTGCTGAGGCAAGCATCACGGGCCAGACCAACGCTTCTATCCCGTCTTCGATACCCACGGGTGAACCAAAGACCACCGTGAGAATCTCTAGCGGAATCTCAAGAGCTTGAATCAAAAACATCCCTCCGATGCCAAGACCTAACACGAGTAACTTCTTTGTCAGAGGGATGCGACGGTCCCGCAACAACGCAAAGCCCAGGGCCATATCCACCCGTCGGCGAACAGCCTGTGTCGCAACCTGGGTTCCCGCAACTTTGAGCATTTGTTTGTTCATTCAGATTCTCCTGTACTTAGTCACTCCTCAGGCCTAAAAAGTTGCGGAAGCCAAGCCGTAACGCAAAGAGCCTCTCTATCGTTATAGAGTGTGTGAGACATTTAACACTTGACTGTTGCTATGGTACTGTGCAACTGAGATGACACCGCGCGACGATGAGCCGACAGACCGTGTCCTTGTCCAGCGGACTCTGGCGGGAGATACCCCTGCATTCTCACAGCTTCACCAGCGCTACTATGCCCGGGTGTTTCGACACGCCCTTTTTCGCTGCCGTAGCACGGCAGATGCCGAGGATATCGCAGCCGAGACCTTTGTCAAGGCAGTTCACTATCTTCCTCAGTACCGTTTTCAAGGAGATTCCCTGCTTCCCTGGCTCTGTCGTATTGCGACCAATCTGGTGATTGATCAAGGGCGGCGTGCCCACGGCCAGGCCCCTCTCTCACTGGAGGGGGCTGCGGATGATGTCCGTGCGCTCATGGAAAATCTCCAGGAGGAGGGTCCCAACCCACATGAGCTAGCGGAACGCCACGAGACCCAGGCACTGATCCGCTCGGCAGTGGCCACACTTCCGTCGGATCAGGCCGATGCGATTCTGCTGCGCTTTGGCGGTGACCTCTCTCTACAGGAGATTGCAGTCGCTCTAGGACGTAGCGAGGGGGCGATTAAGTCACTAATCCATCGGGGGCTGGTAAACTTACGCAAGATTCTTTTGGAGGAGGCGGTGCGCAGCGGAGCGGTGGAACAGCGGCGACGAGCCAGTGTCTCGGAATCCAGCCAACAAAACCTAGAAACTCCTCTGCGAAAACGCTATGGAACCCACATCGAACTCTAACGATTCTGCTCAGATGGGAAGCTTTAACTTGCTCTCGCCTACCCTACGGCGTGTGCTGGATGCGCTCCTAGAAGGCCGCACGATTGAATCTTCTGACCGAGCCGCACTGACGGAAGCGGAGTGGATTGAGCTGCGTGCGCTCGCTCGCACCGCTAATCTCACTCGCCTGACACTACACCAGCCTGACCCGACCCCGCAGGCGGAGGCAAGTGCCCTCGCGCAAGCACAAAAGACACTGGTAGAGATAGGACCACGCTCCTCAGCCCACCCGCAAGCCCTAGCTCCACCCATAAACAAGCCGTCATGGCTGGAGCGCCTGCGCGGCTTTCTCGGAATAGAGGAAGACAAGGACTAGAAAATAAAAACGGGAGGCCAAGTTGGCCTCCCGTTTTTTGGTGTTGCAGGTGTGCTCTCTAACGAGCTACTTGCGCCGTCGTAGCCGCTGGGCAAGCAGACCGCCTCCCAATAGAAGAAGCGCCACAGTGCCTGGCTCGGGAACCGACTGGGGGTTCTGCCCTGGGCCGGGGGCAGGGGTTGGCCCTGGGTTCTGCACGGGCTCCGGGGTTGGATCAGGCTCCGGCGTAGGTGCAGGCGTCGCAACAGGCTCCGGAGTCGGATTTGGATCAGGCACAGGCTCTGGAGTCGCAGCAGGCTCCGGCGTAGGTGCCGGGGTTGCCACGGGCTCTGGCGTGGGGATAGGCTCGGGCGTGGGCGCAGGTGTCGCCACAGGCTCCGGGGTCGGAGCGGGAGTGGGGATCGGCTCCGGAGTGGGTACGGGAGTCGCAACAGGTTCTGGAGTAGGTGCCGGAGTCGGGATAGGTTCTGGAGTGGGAAGCGGCACAGGAGTCGGATTGGGATCCGGTGCGCCATTTGCGCTAAACTTCACCCGGAAGGCCTTCTGTGCCCCGTTCTCCGTGTAGTTCCCCGAGACATATCCCTGGCTATCCACCGAAGTGGCTTCCGAGGATGCACTCGCCCCCAGCCCTAGCTGCGTGTGCAGATCGTAGAACTGCCCATTGTCCCAAACGAGAGCGTGGTTATTGTTGCTCGTGTTAGCTCCCGAGCCAACGCCGACGATCAGGTTACCCACGATCGCACGTGCCTCAGAGATGCCTCCCCCACCCAGGTAGCTCGTTGGATGGAGACTTGCCCCCCCGCTGATACCACTCCAGAGGTAAGCCTCGGTTCCGACAACCCCCACGGTGCGTGCTGATGCGAGGCCAAGATCACCACGATCCACAGCAAGTGCCTTAGACTCAAGGTTACTGAGCTGGTAGGTCGAGAGGCCACCGTCCCAGAGGATAGCGCTGGTTGTCGCGGTCGTGCTGAAGAAGCCCTGACCCACGGCGATATTGCCACTGATTCCTAGAGCCGCTGCCCACTCCACAGGCATTGCCGCATCCGTCAGATTTTTAACGGGCAAGACAAAGTTAAAGCCGTTCTCCCAGCGCATTGCAACCGAAGCGAGCAGACCGCCCGTGTAGCCATTGCCAATGAGATCCAGACCGGTTCCTGCACCGTAGCCAACAATCTTATTACCATCGGCACTGATCCCCAGAGCAGCCGAGTAGCCGTCCCCAAAAACCGCTATAGGATGCAGGTCGCTCGCCACCCCATTGATCCAGACAAGTGCATGCGCAGAGCCGACGGTACTATCTCCATAGCCCCAACCCACGGTCGTATTGCCCACAAGCCCCAGCGCCAGTGAGGCGGAGTTATCCCCTAGCAATGAACCAGGGTGCAGGTTGGTAAGTGTGCCGCTAGAGTCCCAGCGCACGGCATTTGCGCCCGTGCCCGTGTCTACCCAGCCAGCCGTCTCTCCCCCCGATCCCCCGGTCGCAAAGGCTCCAGGGTAGGTGCTTGCCAAATCGGTAAAGAACGCTGTCGCGTAGGCCGCGGTAGGAAGCGCAAGGGGCGCGATTCCCACTGAGATCGTAAGAGCGGCACGGCCCCATGCCGGTGATGTGCGTAAAGACATATATTTCCCTTTCAACTTCATAACATAAACACGAGAGCCATAAAAGCCTGACTTATAGAGCTAAACTAAATTCAGAGTATTCCCATAAGACTATACGGCATTTAACTGTCCTAAAAATGCATATTAATGAAAAACAGGTATTAAAGCGAGTGAGGAAAAATACGCTATAATCAGCGCATGATCAACACGCCTCGATGCCTCTCGGTTTCCACCTGGGCCCTCCATGAGCTTATCGGTACGGTCGCCCCGGGGCGGCCCGGTGATCTTGATGCCCGCCTGATGCCGCCGCGCGAGGGGGGCACGCTGGATTTGCTCCATGTCCCACGTGAATTGGCAAAGCGCAACATCAGAACCATGGAACTCTGCCACTTTCATCTTCCCGACACGAGCGACTGCTACTTGGAGGAGTGGGCGGCGGCGCGAGAGGAGGCCGGAGTGGCGCTCTGGAGCCTGCTGATTGATGATGGTGATATCAATCACCCTGAGTTTGGGGACAGAGACCGGGACTGGGTTATTGGCTGGCTGGACAAGGCCTCGCAGCTCGGGGCAAAGTGCGTGCGCATTATCGGGGGTAAGCAGCCTCTCACCGAGGTGTCTCTTGCGAAGTCTATTGCACAGCTTCGGATTCTGACCATGGAGGCCTATGTACGCGGCGTGCACGTGATGATCGAGAACTGGTTTCCGACGCTCTCAACTCCCACAGCGATCCACACTCTGATGGAGCAGACCGGCGGCTCCGTGGGAATGACCTTTGACTTTGGAAACTGGGGCGGGCCTGAGAAATATGAAAATCTTGCCCAGATTGTGCAGTATGCGGAGGGCTGCCACGCCAAGTGGGACAACAACGATGACTTTCTCCGGTGTTTAGAGATCACCCGCGCGGTGAATTTTTCTGGCCCCTACACACTGGTCTACGGTGCACCCGGCGCTGTCTGGGAGAGCCTAGAACGACAGAAAGAACTGGTACTGCCCTATGTTGCCTAAAGATAAGCTGCTCGTGGTTGCGGGAGCACTCAGCGGCGAGAAAATCCCGCAGCTCTGGCGCATGAACCCTGATGGCTCGGCGCGCCTGCGCCTGACGCACGAAAAGCTTCCCTGCCGCCAGCCACGCTGGAGCGGTGATGCCACGAGTATTCTCTACGCCCTAGACACGGGCAAGACCAATACGACAACCGGGGAGAGTGTTCTTACCTGGATGCGCTGCGCCCCTGATGGCTCCAAGCGCACACCTGCCAGTGCGCCCGAGACGGGTAGCCCTATTCTGAAGCTGGAGATCGAGTCGAACAGCGACCTCGTCACAGGCTTTCGTGCTCCAGGTGGCCCACTGCGTAAGCTGCTTCTAAGCCCCGCTGCCGAAAAATTCTGGGACGAGACAGGCATCAGCGGCGGGGCGCTAAATCTCATCGCACTTCCGGGAACCACCGCATTTGTGCTGGCGACGCAGCTTGCGGGCGGCAATCGCGAGGGCAAGTGGCACACGGCGCTCAAAGTTGAGATCGCCACCGGACGCGCCGAACCCTGGGGGGAGTACGGCTACAGCGGCTTTTGCGTCTCACCCAATAATCGTCAGTTTGTGACCTGCTTCAATCGCCTGGTAGATCGCAAAGAGGAGCACGCCGTCTGCATTGGGAGCATGGATGCCCCACGCAATCTCAAGCGTATTTTAACCAGCCCCGAGCTCATCTTCGCCGACTGGTGCGGCGGAAAACGCGTCTAG
>NZ_JAYUPA010000996.1:0-7602 GCF_043760365.1 Armatimonas sp. | reverse complement strand
TTTCAGTAGTATCAGAGATGTCAAGCTTCTCAGCAATGGCAGTCATGGGGCTATTTTATCGCACCGAAGGCGGCGAAGGGGCCGTTTTTGTGGAGGATATCCACGCGTGAGAACCCCACCCGCTCCAGCAAGGCGCACTGCCAGAGCAGCGGTCGCGGGGTGTCTTCTTTGGCGATGTAGGCAAAGACTTGCTCGCGGTAGGCGTCGCTTTTGAAGCCGGTGAGATACTCGCCGTAGCGCTCCCACTGGAGTTTTTGCACGGTCGGGTCGGAGTGCTCAACCAAGTCAAAAATCCAGAGTGCGCCGCCGGGACGCAGCACGGCATAGAGCGCGGCAAAGACAGCCTCCCACTCACTCTCTTCCCGAAGATGGTGTAGGACGGCAGCGGCAAGAACAATATCCACGGACTCAGGCGCGAGGGAAAGCTGGCGCAGGTCGGTCTGGAGCGTCGTCACTGTGCCCGTGGTGGCCGCCGTAACGCGCTCTTTTGCCCGCATCAGCATGGGCTGCGAGAGATCCACGAGCGTGCAGTCGCAGTTTGGCAGAGATTGGAGCTGCTTGAGCGTGTAGTTGCCCGCACCGCAGCCTAGATCGAGAAGGTGTTTCCCATGAGGTGTCACGGCGGCGGCGGTCTGCGCGATCTGCTCCAGTGCTAAGGCCGCGTCCATTGTCGCCGTCTGGCCTGTCTCTAAGTTTGAGAAGCGCTCGACATCGGCATCGAAGCGTGTTCGAATTTCCTCCACCGTGGATTTGTTATGCATGCCTCTATTGTAAGCGCAGGTTTTTACCCTGTCCAATGAATCGTTTGGATAAGACCAATAGTCTGGAGCTATTTCTCGCCCTACACGGTCACCACGAGGCCATTAAACCGATTGGCCGCCACCAGAAGCCCCTCGCTTAGCCAGAGCTCGGTGGCACCCATGGCGGCGATTAGCACTTCGTCCATAAGCTTGCGATCCGGCGGCGAGAACTTCGAGAGCACCCAGTCAATCTGCTCGCTGCCCGATGCGGGTGGTGCCCCCACACCGATACGCAGGCGTGGGAAATCGTCGCCCTCCAGCTTGGCAATTAGATCCTTCAGCCCATTCTGCCCACCCGCCGAGCCGCTCGCACGCAGCCGCATTCGCCCCGGTGGCAGATTAATATCATCGCAGGCCACCAGAATCTCCGTGCGCTCGATGCCCTCTTTGCTTGCAATAACGCTCACGGAATCGCCCGAGAGGTTCATGTAGGTCTGTGGCTTGACCAGCATCACGGCCTGGCCCGCGATCACGCCGCGCCCCGTCACCGCTTTATCGCGCCGACTGGTCAGCGCGATCCCGTGCGCCTTTGCCAGCGCATCGAGCAGCTCAAAGCCGATATTGTGCCGCGTCTTGGCGTACGCTACCCCTGGATTTCCCAGCCCCACGATCAGTTTCATGTCCACTCTATCGCCGACTAAGGCCTCGCTGCTCCGCCCATTTCCTTAAAAATTGCGACCGCAACCCCAACGATCATTACCAGCATCAGGCCACAAAAATAAATGAGGCTGTTACGGACTTCTTTTTTCATGTGCTTTATGCTACCACTCCCTCTCACTTTCCCTTAGCTTCCCCTGACGCTCTACCTCCTGGTACACAAACGGCGCATTTCTCCTTAAGAAATCCGCAGAGATATGCCCTTGACGGTACTCCAAATAGTACTTGCGACGTAACCCACGACACTTCTCATCATCTAATTTCAGGCAGTGAATAGTTGCTTCGGCCTCTTGAGAAGATTGGCTCTCCGTAGCTGAAATTGCTCCACTCAACAGATTAAGCTGAAAGGATTCTGGCTGTACAGTAAAAGGATCCAAGACACTCGTTGCCTCACCTTTTCGAGTATTCATCGTATCGCAGGCAAGACGATAATTGCTCCACTCATAAGCAAGATCAGGTCGAGCCTTCTTGCCAAGATAATGATCTACGGTACCTCCCCCAATGACGAACTCGATGTAGACACAGAGATATGCGCAGATTCCGCCATAGGCTGTGTGCAGCTCTTGCAGGCACCACCCTTGCCAGTAGGCAGAAGGCGCCGTCCTGTCAGGCAGAGGCTTGGTGGTATCAATTTTCTTCTTTCGGAACCAGGCCGCTCCCTTTTTCCTAACTTTAGTATCAAAATCAGCAGGCTCGTCTGCCAAAGCGACAGGAATCATCTTTGCCAGCCACGATCCTCAAAATAGAATCTCCACCGAATCCAGAACGTGTCGATGTCTCCCAGAAGACGAAGGAGCCTTTGGTCAATTGCCAGTGCCTGCTCACGTGTCGTCTCAGAATTCCCCATTGCCGCGTCAGCATCAGCAATCGCCTGCTCCGTCTCCAGCGCATACCCTGACTTCTGATCGAACGCCTCGCTCTTGAGCCACGCATCCGCATCCCCACGCCGATACCACGGGCGCTTCGTCACTTCGACTTGCCCAGATTCGCGATTCAGGTCAAGGTCAAACCACGCGTCCTGTTCAGGATCAAAGAACGGTTCTATCGAAGCCATCACCAGCGGCGAGTGCGTTGTTGCGACGAATTGAATATTAACCTCGGGTGCTAAGATATTTATCGCTTCCATGAGAGATTTAACAATGGTTCGTTGCCATTTTGGGTGGAGATGTGCATCAATCTCATCTATCAGCAAGATTATTTCTTTTGTTATTGGTATATCTCTTAATTGGCTTGCTCTTTTATGTTCTTGCCAAGTCCATACGAGAAGGTATGAAAGAGTTAATAACCGTTTTGCTCCTGAAGATATATGACTGAGAGGGACTTCACCATATGGCATTACAATTGTAGGTATGTCTCTGACATCATCGACATAAACTCTAATGAGGTCGCCAATACCAGCAATATCAGTACCTTTACCAATAATTTGTACGATTTTTTTCAGAAGTGAGAAATTTTCATTCTGATCTTTTTGCCAATAAGCCCAGTCCTGAATTAATCCATTGCATATCTGATTTCCATTATTTTTTAATCCAGAAAGTATTTCTGTATAGGTAAAAACATAAGGATCAGAATCAGGAATACCCATGATGTAATCATCTGGAACCGAATTTATTGTTTTCTGTTTGTAATTTCTTGACCTATCTGATATAGAAATACTTCCATCTGACTGCATGTATATTAATATGCTGTTGGATCTATGCCTTATAGGTTGTATTGTTGACCATTTTTGAGATTTTCGATCAAAATTAAAATCTACTCTTTGATCAATAGTACTTTCCCGAACTATTCGGGCTTGCTTTAAGCGATCCTTAGGAAGGATTGGGTGTCCTACAGTAAGAGATTGATTGATTTCAGTAGGCCATTTTTGAACTGCTGCCCACCAAAATATATCAAGTAAAAAACTTTTCCCTAGTCCATTATCACCAGTAATAAAGTTCAATCTTGGCGAAAAATCAATGGTTAGCTCGTTAACGGGACCAACATTTTCAATATATAAATACTCAGTCATTATAGAACTACCACTGCTTCTCGAAGAGTTCGCTGATGGAGTCGTCGCAGTGGATGCGGCGGATGGCATCGGCGAGTAGTTCGGCGACGGAGAGGACGGTGAACTTGCCGGCGGCGGGGTGGTTGGTGTAGCGGAAGGGGATGGTGTCGGTGAGGATGACGCGCTGAATGGGGCTGGCGCTGATGCGATCAATCGCGGGCTCAGACAAGACGGCGTGGGTGCAGCAAGCCGTGACAGAGGCCGCACCACGCGCGATGAGGGCTTGAGCACCACTCACAATCGAGCCGCCGGTATCTATCATGTCGTCAATGATGATGCAGTTCTTGCCAAAGACATCTCCAATAATCTCCGTGATCTCCACTTTATTGGGTGCGGGGCGGCGCTTGGAGATGATCGCGAGCGGCGTTTGAAGTGTCTCGGCGAGCGTGCGGGCACGGTTGACCCCACCTTCGTCGGGCGAGACGACGCATGTCTCGCCACCCACTAGCCCGACCTCTTTTAAGTGCGCACCGAGGATGGGGCCCGCGTAGAGATGGTCCACGGGCAGTCGAAAAAATCCCTGGATTTGCTTAGCGTGCAAGTCTACACAGACCACGCGGTTTGCCCCCGACTCGGAGATAAGATCGGCGACCAGGCGCGCTGTGATCGGCTCGCGGGGCTTGATTTTCTTATCCTGGCGGGCGTAGCCGTAGTAGGGAAGCACCACGGTGATGCGCTGCGCCGAGGCCCGTCGGAAGGCATCCAGCAGGATCAGAAGCTCCATCAAGTTATCGTTGACGGGCATACAGGTGGGCTGAACCAGAAAAACATCCATTCCACGCGCGGACTCGTCTACTTGCACCCGAATCTCACCGTCGGCGAAGCGCGAGAGGAGCATCTTTCCCAGGGGGACACCTAGCTCTTTAGTTATGGAGTCGGCGAGGGCGGGGTGACCACTGCCCGCAAAGACACGCAGATTCTTGCCAATCGGAAGTGCTTTCTTAGCCATGATCTCTCTCTTTTCGTTTTCTCTCACGGCGGGCTGTCTCCGCCCCTTCGAGGTTGATCTGTCGCTCCCGCGCAATGGCAATTGCCTCTGTCGGGACATCCTGCGTGATCACCGAGCCCGCCGCCGTTAGTGCTCCGTCGCCGATCGTGACGGGTGCGACCAGAATAGAGCTACTGCCAATAAAGGCATCCGCGCCGATAGTCGTCTTGCTCTTGGTGAAACCATCGAAGTTACAGGTGATGGTTCCGGCTCCGATGTTGGTCTTTGTCCCAATCTCCGTGTCACCCAAGTAGCTCAAGTGCGATGCCGAGACGTTGTCGGCGAGCTGTCCGTTCTTGACCTCGACAAAGTTGCCGATCTTGCAGCCCTTGCCCAGAACAGCCTTACCCCGAAGCTGTGCAAAAGGCCCCACTTTGCAACCGTTGCCCACGATGGAGTCCGTGATGACGACATACGGACCGATGATGCAGTCCTCGCCGATCTGAGTATTGCCTCGCAGATAGGTACCTGGGTGGAGGACGGTGTCCTGCCCAACCGTGATTCCCACCTCGACATAGGTCGTCGCCGGATCAATGATTGTCACGCCGGAGAGCATCAGTTTTTTCAGAAGCTGTTTACGCAGAATCTCCGTGAGCTCGGCCAATTCCACGCGTGTGTTGATCCCAAGAGTGACATTGTTGTCTTTGGCGACCACGGCACGCACCGGCTCCCCGGCGGCGCGGGTCATCCCGATCACGTCGGTGAGATAGAGCTCGCCCTGCGCATTATTGGGGGTGAGCTGCTTCAAGCGCTCAAACAGTGAGCTACCATCAAAGACATAGACGGCAGCGTTCATCTCGCGAATGGATTTCTGCTCGGGTGTGGCGTCTTTGGCTTCGACAATTGCCTCGACGGCACCTGATCCATCGGCGGCGCGGACAACGCGCCCGTAGCTGCCCGCATCATCCAGGAGGGCGGAGAGCAGTGTCGCGCCGCCGGTGTGGGCCGCCAGAAGTTCGGAGAGCACCTCGGCGGAGAGAAGGGGCGCATCGCCTGGAACCACCAAGACGGGGCCGCTATGGCCTGCGAGAAGTGACTCGGCCTGCTGCGTGGCGTGGCCAGTGCCGCGTGGGTTATGCTGCCAGACGAACTCGATATTTTGCCCCGCATAGGCCGCTTCCACGCGTGCCTGCACTGCCTGACCCTCGTGGCCGATGACGACAATGCGGCGCTCGGCACCGGCGGCGGCGAGCGCATCTAGGATGTGGAAAAGAGTCGGCTTCCCACAGACGGGATGAAGCACCTTGGAGAGCTTCGAGCGCATCCGTGTAGACTTGCCCGCCGCCAGAATAATTGCTGCTGTCGTGCCCAAAAACTACCCCCTGACCGGGGGAATTATACTCGCACTAGCCCACGAAAGCTAGCGGGATATTCGGTTATTATTGTAGGTGTGCACCACGGGTGCCCCCATCTGATTGATCACATCGGCCCGCAGCACCTCAGAATGCTGGTGTGCAATCCCTTGAAATGTCTCGCAGGCCACTTCAAGTGCCATCAGGGAAGCCTGTGCGGCGCGGTACGCCCCCGGTGTAAGCACTACGCGGAACCGTCGACGCGCTTCCTGAATGACCGCCTGGGCCTGCTCCTGCGCGGCACAGACCTCAAGATAGCTCCCCCAGCCCGGCTCACGCATCGTCTGAGCGGCCTTGCGTCCCTGCGACGCCACTGCCTCGATGGCCTTACTGATCTCCAGTCGGATAAACTCATTGTGCTCCTGGATCGCGAGGAGAGGGAACTCAATATGGCGGCGGAGCTGGCCGATAGGTCGAAGCAGCTGGTAGGCACGAAAGACCCGGTTCAGGCGCGTGGCCTTGTAGCGACTCAGGGACGTGTCGAGCAGAAGCCCCCGAATCTCCCCCTCAAAGTGCTCTAGGTCTGCGAGAAAGTGTGAGAAAGTAGAGGCCTCTTCGGAGATTCCATGGCCCATGCGACAGGTCGCCAGATCAGCGGCAGCAATCGCGACCATGAGCGCCACATCGTGCTCCATCTTATCCAGAGCTGGATGTGGGGTCTCAATAAGTTGCCGTCGGTACACAGGAACAACAACCCGTTCCGTAGACTGAGTACTTTCAAAATCGGAGCGCCAGGTGATTCTCATGCTTTACTAAAATGCAGTTTCTATGCCAACAATGCGAGAGAGCGACTAGAAAATGGAAATATTTCAATTACGCTATTTTGTGGCGGCGGCGCAGCGGCTCAACTTTACACAGGCCGCAGCGCAGTGCCATATCGCCCAGCCGTCGCTCTCTGCGCAGATTGCCGCACTAGAGAGGGAGCTCGGTGCCGCGCTCTTTCACCGGCGAGGCCGCAGTGTGCGGCTCACCGATGCGGGGGAGACACTTCTCAGCCATGCGGAGCGGCTCCTGACGCAGGAAGAGGAGGCGCGGAGTGCGGTGCGGCGCGTGGTGGGGCTTGAGTCCGGACGGCTGAGTCTCTGGACACTGCCCACCCCCGGCCAGCACTTACTTCCTCCGGTTCTCGCCCGTTTTCGTGCGGCGCATCCTGGCATCAGTATCTCCGTGCATGAAGCCGTCCCCGCCCGCGCCATCGCCGAGGCCGTGACAGGCGGCCGCGCGGATCTTGGCGTCGTGCACCTTCCCTGCACTCACGACGGCCTGGAGCGCCGCCAGCTCCTCACTGAGGAGCTGGCGCTGATTGTCCCGGAGAGGCATCCGCTGGCGGAAAGCCCCCCCACCCTGGCGTCGCTCGCCAATGAGAACTGGGTCTGGGTTCCTGAGGGTCAGTCGCCGGAGCATCCGATTTTTGCCGCGTGCCTGGCGGCGGGCTTCACCCCGCGCATCGCCTGTGTCTCGGGTTCGGCTGGCGGAATGCAGGCGCTGGTCGCGGCGGGGCTAGGAATCGCGCTCCTGCCCCGGCTCGCGCTTAGCCCACCGCCCGGCACCGTGATTGTTGAGCTCGCCGAACCTCGCCCAACCCGAACCCTCGCCCTGATCTGGCGCTCCGGCGAGGCACTCTCTCACGCCGCCACGGCTTTTATGGCGCTACTCTAACAGGCAAACAGTTGCTTGACAAACTCGCTCGCGTGAGCTAAACTGAGTGTCATAGGCATGCAGGATGCCTCCTGTCCGCGGGAAGAGCTGAGTTCACCT
>NZ_JAYUPA010000995.1:0-2695 GCF_043760365.1 Armatimonas sp. | reverse complement strand
TGCAGGAGCCGCGCCGGGTCGCCGGAGGCAGGCAGGAGCGATGTGAGCAGGAGTGGGGTGGCGGCGAGATCCACAAAAAGCCACAAAAAGATCACGCTCAGCGAGAAGTGGTGCAGACGGAGCGCAAGCTGTAGGGTAGCGGGAATACTCAGCAAGAGGATCACTGCCGCGCCGAGCAGGGCGGGTTTGCTGTTAAGGTAGCCCCGTAGCGTGAGTTTTGCACTGAGAGCGACAAGCAGACGAAAACGAGCAAGATCAAGCATCAGGTTTTGTACGTCGTGATCAACTCCCTCCGTTCCCAGGCAAAAGTACGTCGCGTTCGGCTCTGGCGCGATTGTTGCACAAGTTATCTCTGTACAGGAGATTTCAATGATGGAACAAATTGGCCTCGGCTTGAAGTCGTTAGCAGTCGTGCGGGTGAGGATCAAGCCCGTTCAAAACCGTCCCCGGCTCGCTCCGGGGCGGTTCCGCAAGGACTCTCACGCTCAATTTTCGGGCACCACTGTCCGTACTGCCACTGCGGAGGAAGCCTATCTCGACCGCCTGCTCGTGGCACGTCTGCTCCTGCCTACCAGCCTACCAGGTATCTACGCACGCGGTGTCGCGTTCACGCAGCTCATGGAGGGGCTGGAGCACCACCTCACGCGCCTTGGGCGCACCGAGGGGACTTTTATACTACGCTGCCCCCCTGTGCTGCCTCGGAGCACGGTGGAGACGTGTGCGCAGCTTCTGGGCTGTCTGTGCTGTTTCACGGAGGGGACGGCGGAGCAGGAGGCGCTGATAGCAGTGGTGGACGTGGGCGAGCTGCCACACCGGGAGATCTCGGATGTCGTGATGGCTCCAGCGGCTTGTTACTATGTCTATCCGTATCTCACGGGGACACTTCCTGCGGCAGGCAAGACGACCGATATTGAGAACTGGTGCTACCGCCATGAGCCGTCGCTAAATCCCCTGCGAATGCGCTCGTTTCGGATGCGTGAGTTCGTCCACGCGGGGACGCCCGAGCAGGCGGTTGGCTTCCGTGATAGAGGGATTGAGCGGGCACAGGAGTTTCTCACAAGCATTGGTTTGAATGCCACGCTCGCCCCCATAGATGCTCAGGCATGTAAGTTCGATCTGCGCATTCCCATTGCCTCCAATGAGCGTCCCACAGCCGTGATATCGTCGAGCTATCACCAGGATCACTTTGGCCGTCTTTTTGAAATTCACACTCCGGATGGTGCTGTTGCGCACACATCCTGCCTCGCTTTTGGCATGGAACGCCTCGCGCTGGCACTGCTCGCGGAGCACGGTCTCCAGCTCAGAAATTGGCCCGCGCCGCTTCAGGAGCTTCTGTCGTTGTGCTAGAGCTTGGGTTTTGGGGGTTTGGGGACGAGCGGGGCTAGAGGAATTTTCAGCACTTTATCCTCGCCTCTGAGTACGATCCCGTCCTCGTGAATCCGCTCCACAAGATAGCGTCCCCCCTGTAGTTTTAGTTTTTGCCCCTGCTCCACAATTTGCACCTCCGAGCGGAGCGGGTTCCCGGACTCCAGAATCGCCACAGGTGCTGTACCGCCCAGCACACAGCCCGCGACTCGGCAGGGGATTCCTTCGATAACCGGGAACCTCGCCCGCTGAAAGATCGCCATGATGTCCTCACTCGGCTCGGGCTTCACCGGGGCGGCGCGAATCGAGGTAATCCCCTCCTCCTGTTTCCACTCCAGAAGCTGTGGAACCAACTGACAGACAACTCCCAGGGTGCGCTCAAAGCTCTGCGCCCGGAGCGTTACTGTCGCAAGGCCCACCACCGCGTTATCGAGGAAGTAGTTGCTCTGCCCAAATCCCTTGAAAATCAGCTCAAAAACACTGCGTAGCGGTGCCTCTATCAGCAAGAGATCCCGTTTGGGAGCAGCCTGCGCCAGAAAGCGAGGGGCCATGAGGCCCAAGAGATTTCGTCGGTTCATAGAACTATTCTACGGCTTAGGGCTCAGCGGTGTGAGTGGCACGAGAAAGCGCCGTGTGCCGTTATTCAAAACGATGCCCTCGCGGGTGATTTTCTCGACACGGAAGCTCTCGTAGGTATCGCCCTCCATCACGATCTGGCGCTTTGTCTGCGGGGGATTTCCGGTCTCTAGCAGCGCCAGGGGTTTCTCGCCCAGCAGCACGGCGGCGACGCGGCGGGGGGCACCAAAGATCACGGGAAGCTGCGCGCGGCCCTGCTGAATATCCTCCAGCGAGACAAAACGTGGTGGAGCAGGCCGCGCCTCTCCACGCCTCTTCACATGCCAGACTCCATTTTCTTTGGTGTAAGTCAAAGGTGTGTTGGCGGATCTCATGAGTAGGGAAATCACAGACGTGCTGGTCTCGCCTGACATATAGCCTTCTAAAGGGCCATCGAACTTGAAGTGCGGTCCGCCGGACTTTAGGATCAGCTCTAGAATGGAAGCGAGGGGAGTGTCGGAAAAGACGGCACGCTCCCCCCCAGGAATCGCCAGAGGAGAGCCGCCGGGGCGTGGGACAAGCCCGGTGAGGGGAATCTCTAGGCGCTGCTTGCCTTCCGTCAGCACTAGTCCGGCTTCGGTGATCGCGCTGACCTGCGCCTCGCCGAAGTGATCGTCTCGGGCCACGACACGAATCTCGGACTGCGGCGGTGAGCCGTGCTCGACAATTGCCAGCGGGCTGCCCTGAGAGCGTAGCGCAACCCCGGCCACACGGC
>NZ_JAYUPA010000994.1:0-7634 GCF_043760365.1 Armatimonas sp. | reverse complement strand
GCTCGGAAAGAGCGCCGTGGGGAACGCCTCGCCCGTGACGGTGCTCGTTGCGGTGACAAGGCCAAGCACACGGTTATCAATGACATAGTTTTTAATTCGGACGGTTCGGAAGTAGAGCTCCAGCGCCGTTCGGAGGGGCGCATCGCGGAAAATCAGTCGGTTCATAGCCACTCAGAGTCTCTTTCTTATGCCAGACTTCATCTTGCCGGTGCAATTGGGTATATTTTATACAACTCCGAGGCAACAAGTTGCTCTCGCTTAGGGCTTCGTTCGTGCCTCACGCGCCGGTTGCCCTCTGGGCAAGTTAACCGAGTTTACGCCCCCTGATCTATGCCCCCAATCTATGCACCCGTGAGGGTGCCCGGCGCTAGCCCTAAGCGAGAGGGACTTGTCCCCTCGAAAAAACGTTACGAAAAAGCGTTGCGGGAAACCATAAGGTATATTTTCCGCATGATATTCTTTCCGCCCTTCTTTATGGCGGCCTTACCCTCACGCAGCCCGCGCAAGCTCAGGCTCCGACAACACGGGGCTACTTTCGGACGCCCAGCCTGCGTGGCGATACTGTGGTCTTTGCCGCCGAGGGCGATCTGTGGCGCGTCTCGGCAAGCGGCGGGCTGGCGACGCGGCTGACGTTTGGAGCGGGTGGCACTGTTGGAAGCTCGCCCCCAATGCGCCCGAGGCGGTCTCTCTCACGGCGGACTTCAAGGGCACGAGCCGCAGCCCGATGGTCTGGAAAGAGAAGGTCTATTTTCTCTCGGACCGTGACAGGGTGATGAATGTCTGGAGCATGGACATCAACGGCAAGAATCTTAAACAAGTCACTCACGAGACGGGCTTCGATGTCCAGAACCCGCAAATGGACAATGGCAAGCTGATCTACCAGCACGGCGCGGACCTCTCGGTCGCGGATGCCGCCACGGGCGCGTCAACCAAGCTTGCGATCTCGCTCAGCTCGGACTTCGACCCGCTACGCGAGCGCTGGATCACCAAGCCCATGGAGTGGGTGACGGCGGCGCATCTCTCCCCGAGCGGCGATAAAGTGGTGCTGACGGCGCGCGGGCAGATCTTTGTGGTGCCGACCGCGCACACGGCGCGCCTTGTCGAGGCCACGCGCAAGCCGGGCGTGCGCTACCGCGAGGCACGTTTTTTGCCCGATGGCAGGGGCCTTGTGGCGCTCTCGGATGAGTCCGGCGAAGTGGAGATCTGGAAGCTTCCCCCTCTCCCGATGGTAAGTTTCTCTACATCCTCTCCGACCGCTCGTTTCACTCCAAAGTGGGCTCGCCGTGGGGACCGCGCCAGCCCGAGCCCTACTTCGAAAATCAAACCCAGGTCTTCTCGCTGAGCCTCCAGCCCGGCAACCGCTCGCCGTTTCTGCCCGATGATGAGCTGGAAGCCGAGAAGAAAGCCGATGCAGCGCTCTCTGAAATTCTGACCGAGGGAATTGCCAAGCGCCTGAGCCTGGTGCCCGTTCCCGCCGGGAACTACAGCGGCCTCAAGACCGATGGCAAGAAGCTCTTTTTACTCTCTAATACTGACAGTGGCGCGAATCTGGTGGCTCTCGCAATTCGCAACGAGGACATCAAGCTGGAGCCCGTTGCCACCAATGTGAGCAGCTACGAGCTCAGCGCCGACAGCAAGAAAGTTCTTATCCGACAGGGAAACGCGCTGCTGGTCTTCGATGCCAGTGGTGGCCCCGATCCCGCCAAGAGCCGCGTCGTGCTGGTAGACCGCTGGAGCTTCTCGCTTGATCCCAAAGAGGGTTTTGTTGTCTTGTCAGGGAGGACACTCTATGGAGAGCCGAGTCTACTTGCTGGAACTTTGAGGGAGCTTATAAACCGGTTGCTGAAATTCACTCCCCGTCTGCGATACAATCATTAGTTATTCTTTTGAAACGAAGGGTTTTTGTATGCAGATCGGTGTGATCATGAACGGCGTCACAGGGCGCATGGGAACCAACCAGCACTTGCTGCGCTCCATTGTCGCGATTCGCGACCAGGGCGGCGTCAAAATCGGCGATGGGGAAAGCATTGTCCCCGACCCGATTCTGGTGGGGCGCAACGAGAAAAAGCTCGCGGCGCTGGCGGCGCGTGCCGGGGGCGTGAAGTACACCACCGATCTTGAGGGGATTTTAGCCGACCCGGCCTATCCTATCTACTTCGATGCCCAGCTAACCCAGCTCCGCGCTCCGGCGGTGATGAAAGCCATCGCGGCGGGTAAGCATATCTACTGCGAGAAGCCGTCGGGGACGACCACCCAGGAGGCTTATGCCCTCTATGAGGCCGCCAAGAAGGCGGGGGTCAAGCAAGGGGTCGTGCAGGACAAGCTCTTTTTGCCGGGGCTGGTAAAGCTCAAAAACTTAATAGACTCCGGCTTTTTTGGCGAGATTCTCTCGGTGCGCGGCGAGTTTGGCTACTGGGTCTTTACCGGCCACGATGGCATTCCGGTGCAGCGCCCTAGCTGGAACTACCGCAAAGAAGACGGTGGCGGGATTATCGTGGACATGCTGTGCCACTGGCGCTATGTTCTGGACAATCTCTTTGGCGAGGTCAAAGCCGTCTCGTGCCTGGGAGCGACCCATGTGAAGGAGCGCATTGACGAGAGCGGGAAGCCCTATGTCTGCACCGCCGACGACTCGGCCTACGCCACTTTCGAGCTGGAAAATGGCGTGGTTGCGCAGTTCAACTCTAGCTGGACCGTGCGCGTGCGCCGTGATGACCTGCTCGCGCTCCAGGTGGACGGCACGAAGGGAAGCGCTGTAGCGGGGCTACGTGGCTGCACGATCCAGCCGTATGGTGCGACGCCAAGGCCGGTCTGGAACCCGGATATTGACTCGCCGATTGACTTCGCCGAGAACTGGATGACGGTTCCAACCAACCAGATTCTGGACAATGGTTTTAAAATCCAGTGGGAGATGTTCCTGAAACACGTCGTCCTAGACACCCCGTGGGTCTACGATCTGCGCGAGGGTGCCAAAGGGGTCCAGCTTGCCGAGGCGGGCCTGAAGTCCTGGGAGGAGCGCCGCTGGGTGGCTCTGGACCCGCTGGCTCCGTGACCTCAGCCGCCTTTCTCGCCCCGCCCGATACCATCCGATGCCTCTTCGATGCCCCGCGTGTGAAGAGTGCTGGAGAAAGTCGGCCTCGATGCGGCGTTCTCCCGCATCTCACGGCTCTGCCCGGTGTACGGCTCAGTAGCCATATCGCGGGGTCTATCAACGACGAGACACGCCGCTTGGCCGACTGGTGCCTTGATGAATTTGAGTGCTGGCAAGCAGGGGAACCCCTTCGCTATGCCGTCACTTTGGAGATGTTGGAGACAATGGCGTAACTTATTCCTCCGCCTAAGCACCCAGAGGGTACCCGGGAGGCTTTGACAGTGGAGGCAGGCAAGCCCGTCTCCCCGTCTATAGGGCAAGTTACATTGCCCCGTGCTCTAGGTAGCAAGCTACCAGGAGCCACATCAGAAAGAAGATCTGATGCCGTCTGAATGTTTTACGAGCCAAAACGGTGTGTTGACTCAACTCTCTACATTCACTTATGAAGGTAAATAAACCGTGTCCACCTGAAAAGGTTTCGTGCCTTCATACCTGGCATTAGAGCCACTACGATACTCAGCAATGTATCAAAAAATCGGAAAGGTAAGGCAAAAAATAATTTGAAGACTCAATCGCGGGAACTTCTATGTGGTTCCCAATTCCTCCCACGGCTAAGCACCCTTCCCTTCGGGTGGGTACCCGGGGTTTCCTCGGAGGTTTTCCTATGAGACTCTGGTACGACAAGCCTGCACAGGACTGGCTGGAGGCGCTCCCTCTTGGCAATGGAACCCTCGGGGCGATGGTCTATGGGGGAGTCGAAAACGAGCGACTCGCACTCAACCACGGCAACCTCTGGGCCGGTGGTCCCCACGACTACGCGAACGCCGACGCGCACAAGGCGCTCCCGGAGATCCGTCGGCTGATTTTTGCCGGGGAGTACGAGGATGCCCAGGCGCTGGTGCAGGAGCGTTTCCTGAGCCAGCCACTGCGCCAGATGCCCTACCAGGCACTGGGAAGCCTTCTGCTGAATGTACAGCCGCCGGCCTCAGGCGCAGAGATCCAGGACTACCAGCGGGAGCTGGACCTAGACGAAGCCATTGCTCGGGTGCGCTACACCCAGGGCGGCGTGGAGTTCACCCGCGAGGTCTTCGCCAGCCAGCCCGATGGTCTGATTATCATGCGGCTCTCGTCCAGTGCACTCATGAGCCTGAGCCTGGGGATGCACTGTCCTCACCCCGCCCATGAGAGCCGCGCCTCGGGCAAGACACTGCTGCTCTCGGGCATGAGCGATACGGTTCTCTTTGAGGCGCGGGCGCAAGTGCGTCTGGAGGGAAATGGGACAATAACCGCCGAGGGGGGGCGGCTGAATGTCCGGGCGCGCTGTGTCACGATCTTCCTGTCCCTGGCCACCAGCTACGCAAACTGGCAGGATACCTCCGACGACTCCGCGACCCGAAACGTGAAGGCACTCTCCAAGGCCATGAAGAAGTCCTGGGATCGTCTTAAGGTGACCCATGTCGCGGACTACCAGAAGCTCTATTCCCGAGTGGCACTGGATCTTGGCCCGGAGCCGGAGCTGCCCACCGATGAGCGCGTGCGCAACTTCTCCACCGGCACGGATCCCGCGCTGGCGGCGCTACACTTTGCTTACGGACGCTACTTACTGATCGCCTGCTCGCGTCCCGGCGGCTCAGCGGCGACGCTCCAGGGGCTCTGGAACGACTCACTCACCCCGCCCTGGGACAGCAAGTACACGGTCAATATCAATACGGAGATGAACTACTGGCCCGCCGCGCCCGCGAATCTTCTGGAGTGCTACGAGCCGCTTTTTCGGCTGATCGGGGATCTGTCAGAGTCGGGGAGGCGCACCGCGAAGGCGCACTACGGGGCCAGCGGCTGGGTCTGTCACCACAACACCGATGGCTGGCGGGGAACCGCTCCCGTGGACGGTGCCTTCTGGGGAATGTGGCCCTGCGGCGGCGCGTGGCTGTGCAAGAGCTTCTGGGATCACTATGAGTTCACAGGAGACAAGCGGGCGCTCGCCCTGTACTACCCGATTATGCGCGGCGCGGCTGATTTCTTTCTAGACACTCTGGTGACCGATCCAAAGAGTGGCTGGCTGGTCACCTGCCCGAGCAACTCCCCGGAAAACGCCCACCATCCGGGCGTGAGTCTCTGTGCTGGCCCCTCTATGGACAGTCAGATTATTGGGGATCTCTTTGATAATCTGGCGAGCGCGGCGGAGATTCTCAAGCGCGACACCGAGTTTGTTGCCCGCGTGCGCACGGCGCGTGCCCAGCTCCCGCCTCTGCAGATCGGAAGCGCGGGCCAGCTCCAGGAGTGGCTGGAGGACTGGGACTTAGACGCTCCGGAGCGGGATCACCGGCATGTCTCGCACCTCTACGCGCTCTATCCGAGCGCACAGATCACGCGGGAGACACCGGAGCTACTGGCCGCCGCCCGCAAGTCTTTAGAGCTGCGGGGCGATTTAGCGACGGGCTGGAGCCTGGCGTGGAAGCTAAACCTCTGGGCGCGGCTGGGCGATGGCCAGCGGGCGCACGCGCTTCTTGCGAATCTGCTCACCCCCGAGCGCACGGCCCCGAACCTCTTTGATCTGCACCCGCCCTTCCAGATTGACGGCAACTTTGGCGCTGTGAGCGGCATCTGTGAGCTGCTGCTCCAGAGCCACGGCGGTGAGATTCATCTGCTGCCCGCCCTGCCGCCGCAGTGGAAAGAGGGAAGTGTCTCCGGCCTGCGTGCCCGAGGGGGGTACCTGGTCAGCCTCCAGTGGCGAGACAGCCAGCTCACCCACGCCACACTGACATCTCAGAACGGCGGTGAGTGCAACGTGCGCATCGGTGAGAGTGTGACCTTCCTCAAGACACGCAAAGGTGGCATCTACACGATTCCTGAGGAGTCTGCATTTGGTATAGAGTCTGCATTTGGTATACTGAGCCGTGCCGAAGACTGATTCCCCCGCGCCGAAAAAAGCGCTCACCGACCGTGCGGTCGCGAACCTCTTTTTGCTACCCACGATTTTATTGCTGGTAGCAATGAATATCTTCCCCCTGTTCTGGTCGCTGGGCCTGAGCTTCACCAAGTTCAAGGCCAATGCCAACAAGCCCGCGGAGTGGATTGGCAATACCAACTACACCGAGATGATGAGCCGGGAGCAGGTCTGGCAGTCGTTTACAACCACAGCAGCCTTTGTGTTGCTTGCCGTGGGCTTGCAGCTCGCCGTGGGCTTCGGGCTGGCGATCTTGCTGAACCGCAGCTTCAAGCTCAAGGGAATTATCACGACGCTTTTTCTGCTCCCGATGATGCTGAGCTCCGTGGTGGTAGGGCTTTTCTGGCGCTTCTTGCTGGACACCAACTTTGGCGTGATCAACTGGCTCCTAGGCTCCGTGGGGCTGATGGACCCGAAGAAGCCGATTAACTGGACCGACAAAGACCACGCGCTCTGGTCCGTGGTGATCGCCGATACGTGGCAGTGGGCTCCCTTTGTGATGCTCATCGCGCTGGCGGGGCTGGCGAGTGTCCCCAAGACACTCTACGAAGCGGCGAGTGTGGACCGGGCGAGCGAGTGGTTTCGTTTTCGGTTCATCACCATGCCCTTTATCACGCCACTGCTGCTGATCGCGCTGCTGTTTCGCACGCTCGATAGCTTTAAGATGTTCGATCTGGCCTGGATCATGACCGAGCGTGGCGCGACCGTGGAGACCGTCTCGATTCAGGTCTTCCGCGAGGCGCTTCGCAACTGGAACACGGGCAAGGCGTGCGCTCTGGCCTACATTGTGTTGCTGGTAATTATCGGGCTGACCAATCTCTACTTAATGATGATGGCCCGCGTCCGTGGCGAGGCCAAGCTCGATGCCACCCCACTCTTCGCCCCCGAGACTCCCTGGCTCGTTGGGCTCCAGAAGGCCGCCACGCCAACACTCGCCGTGCTTCTGCTCTGGGGAGCGTATAAGGCCGGGGGCGGGATGTTCGTCGGCGGGCTGCTCTTGCTGGTGGCCCTTATTGCCGGGACATTCTACCTGCCCCGGAAGCTCCGGTCCGCCCTGGCCTTTATCGGGATTGGTGTCGCGCTTTTTGCGTATCTCTTCCCGCTGGGGTGGATGATTGCTACCTCGCTGAAGCAGTACACCGATGTCAATGCCATGCCGCCCAAGTTTGTCTTCTCCCCGACGGGTGAGAACTACTCCGCCATTTTCACCACCGACGATGGCAAGAAGTTCATGGGCCAGATGGGCAACAGCCTTTTAGTGAGTGTGGTCTCCACCGTGATCGCGGTCTTTATGGGGACGCTCGCTGCCTACACGTTCTCGCGCTTCAAGATCAAGGCCAAGGGCGATGCGCTCTTTTTTATTCTCTCGACCCGTATGCTCCCGCCGGTAGTGGTGCTCGTGCCGGTGTATCTGATGTACCAGCTCATTGAGCAAAAAACGGGCATCAAGATGCTCAACACGCTCCACGGGCTGGGGCTTCTCTACACCACGGTCGGGGTGGCGTTTGCGACCTGGCTCATGAAGGGCTTCACCGACGATGTCCCGCCGGAGTACGAAGAAGCCGCGCTCCTGGACCGCTACTCGCGCCTGCGTGC
>NZ_JAYUPA010000993.1:0-2707 GCF_043760365.1 Armatimonas sp. | reverse complement strand
GTGCTGGAATAGGCTCAGGCTCCGCATCCGCGGGGGGCTCGGGCTGGTTGCGATCCAGCAGGCAGCCGGGCACTTCAGAGCTGGTTGTCGCGACGGGCTTGCCTGCCAGAAGCGCATCCAGCGTGTCGGTGAGGTAGTTCTTGCTCGCCTTGGGCTTGCGGCTCCCCAGGCCATACTGATCGTCGACACTGCCACGGTAGCGAAGAGTGGCTTTATCATCCACGATAAGTGCTTCGCATGTCCGGGTTACCTTTGCAAAGTCCGCGAACTTCTGCTGGCGGTCGGCAATAATTGGGAAAGTCACCCCTGCTGCTTTGGCTGCCGTCAGAGTCTGCGCAGTGGTCTCGCTGCCGTTGGGGTTGATGCCAACAAACGCCACTCCCTTAGCTTCGTACTTCTTTGCCAGTGTCGCCAGCTTGGGCAAAGAGAGCTTAGCAATAGGGCAGTCGGCTCCCAGAAAGTAAAAAACGACCGCCTTTTTTCCGGCAAGTCCATAGAAGTGGAAGTCTTTGCCCTCCAGCGTGGTCGTGCGGAAGTCGGGCAGGCGCGTGCCCACGAGAGGGGCTTCTGCCTTGTGCGGTAAGGCAAGAGCGGCGGCTACCAGAACCGAGGGGACTGTCAAGGCAAGGGCTAGCGTTTTCATCATAATTCCTAGAGACAATTCAAAGTGTGTTTTGGTTCACAGATTTCACACGTATTGGTAAATTATTGGCGCATCAATCTCCGGGTGGAGGCTGGCATGCACGGGGCAGCTATGGCCGATCCCCTCCAAACGAGCACGCAGCGCTTCGGGGACTGCGGCGGCGGGTACAGTGATTGTCACGGGGAGCCGCCCGATGCGTCGGGGAGGCGTGTTCATCTCTTTTTCCACTATGGCGCTCATCCCGCTCAGATCCAACTGATGGCGCTCGCCCCACATCCCAATCGTGGTCAGAATGCAAGAGGCCAGCCCCGCCGCGATTAAATCCGTGGGAGAGAACGCGGATGCGTCCCCACCGAGGTCTTTGGGGGCATCCGTGGTGAGGGCCATGCCTTCCTGGTGTATTAGGTGGCACTTTTTATTGCCTTCGTAGCGAACCGAAATGGAGACCATGCAATTATTGTACTTCAAATCTGCCGAAGCGCTGAGCCAAGGGAGACATATTGCCCCTAAGATAGGGCTATGAAAATCGTTCTGGGTGTGGATAGTCGGATGCCGGAGGCCAATGCGCCGGTGGTCTCATTGCTGAAGCGGCTCGCGTTTGTGGGCAGCGCGGTTGAAGTGGTGCATATCGTCGCCCCCCCGGTCTTCCCCGGCGGTGAGCTACTTCCCGTGCTCTCGGGGCTCGCCGCGTCGTACTACGAGACCCATGAGTGGCCCGATGCGGGGCAGGTGGTGGCTCATGTCGCCGATGAGCTACGGGCTGTCTACCCGACGACGGAGACGATTGTAAACGGTAGCCCGTCGCACACGCTCCTGACAGCGGCGGAGCGCTCGGGAGCAAAGCTTCTGGCCCTCAATGCCTCACACGATCCGGTCTGGAAGAGCGCTTTTGTTGGTAGTGTCGCCCGCGCCGCCGTGCTGGGGGCGAAAGAGAGCCTTTTGCTTGCGCGCCCGGCACTACTCGATAGGCCGTTACATGCTGTTTTTGCCACGGACCACTCACCCTACGCCGACAAGTGCGCCGCGCTTCTGGGGGAGCTCTTTCCACGCGGGGTTTCGGAGATGACAGTTCTTACTGCCTTTCCGATTGCCGCCCTGCGCGAGCAGCTTCTGGCTCAGGGCGAGGCGGGAGCCGTGGCGGGCGAGCAGATTGAGCACGGGCTGATGAGCCGCAACGCCGACACGATTGCACGGCTCGATGCCGTGTTTGGTGAGTCCGCGCCCGTGATGCAGTCCCGCGTCGTAGACAAGCCCATAGACACCGCCATCGCCGACACGATGGCCGAGACCCACGCGGATCTCCTTATTCTCGGCGCACATGGTCATAGCCTCGCGGAGCGGCTTATTACCGGCAGCGTGTCGTTCCGTCACGCTCTCAGCTCACCGTACTCCGTGTTACTTTTGCGTCCAAAGTAGCCTCTGTAACTAAAAACCACTGAGCGTGCTCTTAAAGGCGATGAAACGCATTTTTCTCGCCACGCTTCTCGCGCTCACTCTCCCCGCGCTCGCCTCTGCTCAGCCCACGCAAATCTCAGAATTTTCGGCTCTGGAAAAAGAGGTGGAGGCAGCGCGGATAAAGTTCAAAATTCCGGGCCTCTCGCTCGCGGTGCTCAAAGACGGCAAGCTAGTCTACACGCACGGCTTTGGTCTGCGCGATGTGGCCAAGAAGCTCCCGGCGACGCCGGAGACGCTCTACTGTATTGGCTCGTCCACAAAAGCCTTCACCGCCGCTTCGGTGCTGATGGCTGTGGATGCCGGAAAAGTCAAGCTCACGGAGCGGCCCATCACTTACCTGCCCTACTTTCAGCTCCGCGACCCGGAAGCCAGCACACAGATCACCGTCTCCGACTTGCTCTGCCACCGCTCGGGCCTGCCGCGTACGGACTTTATGATGCTGGCTGCCGAGGGCACGCTCAGCCGAAAAGAGCTGATCCAGGCGGTCGGACAAGCGAAGCCCACGGCCAAGCTCGGGGAGAAGTTCCAGTACCAGAATATTCTCTTTGCCGCTGCCGGAGAGATCGCCGCCACTGCGTTCGCGATGCCCTACGAGCAAGTTATCGAGAC
>NZ_JAYUPA010000992.1:0-2709 GCF_043760365.1 Armatimonas sp. | reverse complement strand
TGATGCTGCGGCAGTGAAGAAAATACGCACGGCTGCAAAGAATCGCATTGCTGCGGCTGGTTTTGCAGGGCAAGAAGATCGGGCTGCTGTTTGGGAGGGCATGGCTGCTAGTACGGACGCGGAGGAGGTTTTCTCTCTTGCTGTTTTGTTTGCTCGGAGCCATTTTTCCGTAGATTTAGATTTGCTTTTGTCTATCCCTCATGTTGGTGAAGTATTGGCGGTGCAGTTTATAGCAACGTTGTTTCCTTTGTCTCGATTCGAGGAAGATGTGAATGGCGAGGATAGGACAGTTGGCAATATTCGTAAGTATTTGCGCTGGTCGCCTCGTCGTATTCAGACAGGGGTTACAAAGGACAGTACTCGGCGTGATAAGGCTCCTGCTCATTCTCTTGTCGGGGCGTTGTATCTTGCTGGGATGCAAGCGGCGTCCCGCCCTGAAAGTTCTGCTTTTGCTCGTCGGATTGTGGCGCGTAAGGAGAGGGGCGTGAAACCTGGGCATGCTGTTGTTCGTGCTGCGGATTCTTTGCTTCGGTGTTGTGTTGCTGTTTTACGTTCTCGCAAAATGTACGTTGATCCCGATGGTGTTGAATCTTTGGTTCGCACTGTTCTTGTGAAGAGCGAGATTCCTTGTCATTTGGTGCCACGAATCGAAACGGCTGAATTTTTTGGTGTTACTCGTTCCCGTGTGGGGCAATTGATTTTTTCTGGTGCTTTAGATTCGGAAGAGTGGGAAGGGGTTCGCTATGTTTTTCGTTCTGCTCTGGTTGATCGGAAAGAAGGCGTTCCGCTTTGGTCGAAGAGTGCTAGTTTGCCAGAGTCTTTAGTTTCCCAGTCTACAGCGGCACGGATTTTAGGTTTGACTCGCGGGCGTGTTTCACAGTTGGCGATTGCGGGTCTTATCGAAGCGGAAGAGTGGGAAGGGAAGCGTTATTTACTTCGTGCGTCGGTAGAAGCGGAAAGGTTAAAGAGAGAGGAATCAAAGAAAGATGAGTAAGTCAACATTCGGTGTTCGTGCTAGGCTGTCCAGCCCTGAAGACAAGCGCGAGCTACGCAAGGCGGCAGAGGCCGTTGTCCAGGCGCTGGGCTTTGAGGATTTCACGGATGCAGAGGCGGCAGGGATTCTTTATGAGCATGCACAGAAGCTGAAGCGTTATCGTGTCTCTGGGAACGTGAACACGCTGGTGCTGTCCCCTCCGTCTACCCAGGAAATAGAGCGTGTGGATCTGTCGGTTAAGGTGGCAGGAGAGGTGCGTGTAGAAGCATCCGATCTCCGTTCGTACTTGGGCCTGTTGGGTCTTCCCGTCCTTCAACCCGAAGACTTGCCCCGTCTTGGCGAAGCTTCGAAGCTTCGCTCTAATCGCCGCGTCCAGTGGGGCGCTCGTCTAGGTATGTCTCTAAGAGGTGCGCTATGTCGGCTGTGATTGTGTCGGTACTGACTCCCGATGTGTTGTCTCCCATGCTTGAGCTTGCTTATGGGAAGCTCATCGAGGCAACGGTAGAGGTTCAGGGCCTGGAAACGGCGGCGGCGTGGTGCAAAGCGGAGCTGGCAAAGGGTCGGAATGGGCTGCTGGTCAAGTACGCCGATGATCCTAAAGCACTGGGCGCGAATGAAGCGGCGCGGGAGGCTCGTCTTTCTGAGTACCTGAGCCTGAAGATAGCGGACTGCATGGAGTCTGAGGGGGCGCTGGCACTGGCGAAACAATCCCGTGACTTAGCACAGCTTGAAGTGGAGCATCTGCGCTCTCAGCTTCGGTGTTTGGAGTGCGCGGTAGGCTGGGAAAGGTCGTAGTCAGGGCGCGAAGGGCTGCGGGAAGGGTGGGCGCTGGGGGTCTTGGGGGCCGTGCGCTTTCCTCCTAATTTACATTTGTTTACACCACTACGCGCGTGTAACGAATCGGCTGGTTTGGTAGAGGATTGCTATTATTGCAATCTAAGGTGGAGCTTCGGAGCTTTGCCAGAAAGTGAAAAGAGGTTTATCGTGAGTTATTTGGTTTGGGGTGAGTTTGAACTACCGGAGATGAAAGACGGGAAATACATCTTGTCAAACGGTGCCGTCGTTTCTGCTAGGTCAAAGATCGGTGAGGGGTCAGTGATCGGTGAGGGGTCAAAGATCGGTGCGGGGTCAGTGATCGGTGCGCGGTCAGTGATCGGTGAGTGGTCAGTGATCGGTGCGCGGTCAGTGATCGGTGAGGGGTCAGTGATCGGTGCGCGGTCAAAGATCGGTGAGGGGTCAAAGATCGGTGGGGGGTCAGTGATCGGTGGGGGGTCAACCATTCTTTGTTTTTCTACTTTAGAGAATTGGTACGTTACGATTTGGCAGGACCAGCGGGACGATCACGGGCTTATGATGCGGATAGGTTGCCAAGAGCATACTGTTTCTCGGTGGCGGGGCTTTTCCGATGTGCTGATTACTAAAATGGATACTCGGGCTTTGGATTGGTGGAAAGCATATGGGGCCGTTTTGCTTGGTATGGCGGATGCGCTAGGCGCACTTGAGGCGGTAAAGACAGCTACAAGAGAGGAGGCGAAAAGTGATTCTTAGGGGTTCTGTTTCTGTGCAGGGTGCTGGCAAGCTGCGGGCCTCTGCGTCTGTCGCCGTGGTGGCTGATTTTCCGCCCGGTTCGCTTGTCTGGGTCTCGATCAATGGTGGTCGTACAGGTTTCTTTGCGGAGGTTGTTGGCCCGGCGCGTCCTGGCTCTTTTGGTCCGG
>NZ_JAYUPA010000991.1:0-2710 GCF_043760365.1 Armatimonas sp. | reverse complement strand
TCGCCAGGTTGACGCCCTTGGCCGCCGCAATCGCACGGGCTAAGGGCGAGGCTTTCACCCGCTCATTGCCCCCCCCGCCCCCAATAATGGGGGAGCCTTGGATCTCAATCGGATCGCTGAGCACGGACGCCGAGCCACCAAGTCCCTCAGGAAGCTGACCGACGAAGCTCTCACCATAGGGTTTGAACCCATCCGAACCCACCCCGCTCGTACCTCGCGACCCTCCCTCTACGAGGGAGGGTAGGGTGGGTACGCCCTCCCCTTCCCGGGTACCCTCTGGGTGCTGAGGGGAGGAGTCCAGGGGTTGGGGGCTAGGGGGTTCGCTGTTGGCAGACGGTGCGCCCTGCCCAATGACAAGCACAGGATCACCGACCTTGACCTCGGCACCGGCGGCAACCAGAATGGCGTGAACAACACCCGCTTCGCCTGCGGGCACTTCAACATTGGACTTATCGGTCTCGATCTCGAACACCGCATCGTCTGCGGTTACCGTATCGCCAACTTTTTTGAGGAACTGGACAATGACGCCCGCTTCCATTGCATCGCCCATCTTGGGCATGATGATCGCTGCCATCTTACTTGCCTCCCAGAGCGCGTTTTGCCGCCGCGACGATATCAACTTCCGTGGGGAAGGCGAGATTCTCTAAGTTCTTGGCGTAGGGCATCGGCACAAACGCGCCGGTCACCCGGAGCACGGGAGAGTCTAGATCGTAGAATGCACGCTCGCTAATCTGGGCAGAGATCTCCGCAGCGCAACCATAGAGCGGCCACTGCTCCTGCACCACAACCGCACGGTGGGTCTTCTTGATCGAGGCCAGCACCGTATTCATATCCAGCGGCAAGAGCGAGCGCAGGTCAATCACCTCGGCGAAGATGCCGTCTTTTGCCAGCACATTGGCCGCCTTGAGCGCCTGAATCGTCATCCAGGAGTACGCGACAATTGTCACATCTTTCCCCTCGCGCAGGACATTGGCTTGGCCCAGTGGCACCGAGAACTCGGGATCGTCGGGGACTTCGGAGAGGCCCGGCTGGATCGCCTCCAGCTCATCGGGCTTGGTGAAGTACATACGCAGCGACTCTAAAAACATCACGGGGTTATTGTCACGAATGGCCGTGAGCAGCATTCCCTTAGCGTCTGCTGGCGTGGCCGGAACCGCGACCTTCAGACCGGGCACGTGGGCAAAGAGAACTTCTATCGCCTGGGAGTGCTGCGCCGAGAGCTGCAAACCAACGCCGCTGGGGCCACGGATCACCATCGGCACCTGGAACTGACCGCCGAACATGTAGCGGATCTTGGCGGCGTGCTGGACGATCTGGTCGTAGGCGGGAGTGGCGAAGTCCATTCGCATCATCTCGCAGACCGGACGCAGGCCCGCCATTGCAGCCCCGATTCCCAGGCCGATGATTCCGACCTCAGAGATCGGCGTGTCAATCACGCGGCGCGGGCCAAACTCCTCTAAGAAGCCCTTGGAGAGCTCCAGAGTTCCCTGGTACTGTGCCACTTCCTCACCGACCAGAAACACGTCCGGGTCGCGGCGCATCTCCTCACGCAGGGCGAGCGCGAGGGCGTCTATGTAGCGTAGCTTTGCCATTATGCGTTTGCTTCTTTCATAATGCGTACACGTCCTTTAGTAGCTCGTCGGCGGGTGGCACAGGGGAATCGTCGGAGAACTTTACCGCAGCCTTCGCTGCGATCACCGCCTCGTCGTGGAACCTCATAATGTCTTCGTCCGTGATGATCTTCGCCTCTAGGAGAAGCTCGGCAGCGATCGCAATCGGGTCACGGTTGGCCTTGGCCGCCTCGATCTCCGCCCTAGTGCGGTAGACCACGGTTTGCTTGGCCTCGTCGGCGGCTCCGTGCCCATGGAAGCGATACGTGTCGCACTCCAAAAAGAACGGGGCGGGATTTTTCTTCATGTCCGCAATGATCTGACTGACCTCTTCGTGCACTGTGACAATGCTCTGGCCGTCTATTTTCTTGCGGTTCATGGCGAAGCTGCTCACGCGATCCGTGAGATCGGTGTTGGCGTGGGAGCGCTCGATACTGGTGCCCATCGCGTAGCCATTGTTCTCCAGAACAAATAGCACGGGGACTTTGTAGAGCTGCGCCATGTTCAGGGTCTCGTGAAACGCCCCCTGGTTCATGGAACCATCGCCAAAGAAGCAGACCGCCACCCCCGCTTGCGCACGGTACTTGAGCGCAAAGCCCAGCCCGAGCGCAATCGGCACATTGCCACCTACAATGCCATAGCCGCCGTAAAAGCCGCGCTCCGCATCGCAGATATGCATCGAGCCGCCCTTGCCTTTTGAGCAGCCGTCGTACTTCCCACAGATCTCCGCCATCACGGGACCGGGGGGGGAGCCGACCGCCAGCGCGTAGGCGTGGTCACGGTAGTGCCCAATTAAGCAGTCTCCTGCCGCGAGGTCGAGTGCGCCAATGATGCCTACAGCGATAGCTTCCTCACCCGAATAGAGGTGCAGGTAGCCGCCGATGCCGTGTCCGCCGCGCTGGAATGCCCGCAGACACTCCTCCTCAAACTCGCGGATATGCACCATTTGCTCATAGAATCGGCGGTACTTGGCCGCGTCTAGCGCAGCCTTCTGGCCCTTTGCCATCTTATAAAACAGTCTCCTTGCCAGGGGGCGAGGTCTCGCCCGGCACATTATACCCCACAGATATTCGGTACAATAACGCCATGTCCGCAGTTCC
>NZ_JAYUPA010000990.1:0-7650 GCF_043760365.1 Armatimonas sp. | reverse complement strand
CGCGCCGCTTCTGGTTGCGCCCAAAGTCCCAGTGTGTCCCCTGCGAAAACTCGACTTTCTTCAGTGCCTCGGTCACATCGGCCTCGACCTCGCTCTGGGAGCGGTCTGCCAGGCGCCCGTTCACGGCGATGTAGCGCTGGCGGTCAAGCCGCGTCACCTCGTTGGGGCCGACCGTCTCAAAGGGCGTCGCCACTTGCCCTAGCAGGATCGGCTTGTTCCCCATTGCCGTGCTTGGCGTGAGCGGCAGGTTCACCAGCGCCTCTTTGGACTTGCGATTTGCCTCAGGGAGGATCACGTAGATTGGGTACTGGTAGCCTTTTTCGAGATAGTAGCCCGCCAGCGCCCCGCCCGTGCTCGCGCTCAGTGCTTGGGCAATGTCCGTGAACGAGACGCCCAGAGCGGCGGCTTTGTCGCGGTCCACTTTCCACTGAAGCTCAGGAGTCGCGTCTTGCACGCCCAGATCCAGCGCCTCTAGGCCCGGTATGCCTTTGAGGGCGTCCATCACCCGCTTGGCTTGCTCGGCCACGGCCAGCGGGTCTTGTCCGAAGACATCCACCTCCATGTTGGTCGCGCCACCGGTGAGAAGCTGCGTCACAAGATCATACGGCGAGACGGTCGCACGAATGCCTGGAATGCTCCCCAGGCTCTTCTGAACGTTTTTGATGATGTCTTGTGTGCTGTGTTTCCGGTTCTCTTTGAGGTGGACGGTCGCACTGCCAATATGCCCCGCCTGGTCGCGCACCGAGCCGCGTAGACTCAACGTCGCCCCAGACGCTGCAAAGACCGTGTCCACATCGGGGTTGGCCAGAAGGCGCTTCTCGACTTCTTTCATCGTCTCGGTGGTCTTGGTGAAAGCCGTGCCGATGGGCAGCTTCACACTCACCGTAAAATCGCCACTGTCGGTCTGGGGCAGCAGCTCGGAGCCGATCAGCGGAACAAAAAAGTAGCTACACAGCGAGATGCCCGCCGCGCCCGCCAGCACCCACCAGCGATGAGCCAGCGCCCAGGTCAGGCGCCGTCGGTAGTTGGCATCGAGGCTATCTAAGTAACGCCCCGCCCAGCCGGAGAGGCCGCGTGGGTTCTCGCGCTCCTGCTCCAGCTCCTCGCGGTGGATCAGGCGCGATGCCAGCATCGGCACGAGCGTGGTCGCGTCTAGCAGGGAGACAGCCATGGAAAAGACCACAACGAGCGCGAACTGGGTAAACATCTGCCCCGTCTGGCCTTTAATCAGCAGGATCGGCAGAAAGACTACCATCACGGTGATTGTCGAGGCCACCACGGCACTCGTGATCTCGCTCGCCCCGGAGACTGCGCCCTCTGTGGCGGATTGCTTATCGCGCTCGATGTGCCGGAAGATATTCTCCAGAACCACCACGGCATCGTCCACGATCAGGCCCGTCGCCAGCGCGAGACCTGAGAGCGAGATGGTGTTGAGCGTGAAGCCGCAGAAATACAGCAGCGCGAACGTCGAGAAAATAGAGACGGGAATCGAGAGCGCGACCACTAAAGTACTTCGGACATTGCGCAGGAAAAACAAGAGAATCAGAATCGCTAAGATGCCGCCGATGATCGCCGTGTGCTGCATGTCTTTCACGGAGTTCTCAATAAAGCCCGACTGATCGTAAGCGACCCGAAACGTCAGCTCGGGGTAGAGCTTCTTGACTTCTTCGATCTTTGCCTCAACAGCTTGCGCAGTGGCAACGGTGTTGGCTTCGCTCTGCTTGGTGATGGCGAAGCTCGCGGCGGGCTCACCATTGAGCCGTGTGAGAATGCGTGTCTCTAGGTGGCTGTCGCGCACCGTTGCCACATCACTCAGAAGCACGCGCTGGCCGTTGATCTGCGCCAGCGGAATCTTCGCCGCATCTGCCAGGCTGGTGAAGTTGCCCACCGAGCGAATCGTGAACTCCCGGGCGCCCTGCCGCGCGATTCCGGCGGGCTGATTGATGTTCTCCTGAACCAGCCGCCGCTGCACGATATCGAGGCTCAATCCGTAGGCCTGGAGCTTCACAGGGTCCACTTCGACGATAATCGAGCGCGTCTGGCCACCGGTGACTGTCGCCGTCGCGACACCATTGGCAGACGCCACGAGCGGCGAGATCTCATTGGCGAGTAGGCTCCGCAGCTTCACGATATCGGCGATTCCGGAGACGCCATAGATACGAATGGGGAGCGTCGCGGGATCGAATTTGAAGACCACCGGGTTCTGGAGCGTCGGATCGTCAGGGAGCTGCTGGCGGGCGCGCTGAACGAGCTGCAAGACATCAATGGCAGCCTGCCCGATATCTGTGCCCCAGTTGAACTGAATTCGCACCGACGAGCTACCTAGTGTGGAGTTGGATGTCACCTGCTGGATTCCAGGAGCGGAAGAGACAGCCTGCTCGATAGGCCGCGTGACCTGAGTCTCCATTTCCTGCGGGGCAACATTGGGCCAAGTGGTATTCACAACCACAATGGGAATCGTAATTTTCGGCAGCAAGTCCACGGGGAGCTTGGTCAGGCAAACCACGCCCAGCAAGACCAGCGCCGCAATGCGCATGACCACCGCAATAGGCCGCTGCACCGAAAACCGTGCCAGATTCACTTATTCACCTCCTTCGCGGAGCCGGAGGGGGTCGCCGTCTTAGCGGCGGGGGGAGGTTTGACTTTCTGACCGTCTTTGATGGGGCTGTAGGAGAGCATCACCACGCGCTCCCCTGCGGCAACGCCAGAGAGAATCTCGACATCGCTGCCGACTTTCGCTCCGAGCGTAACAGGTCGAACGGAAGCTGTATTTTCGGAGTCTACGACCGTGACTGTGGAGCCTTTGGGCGTGGTGTGCACCGCATCGCTCGAAACGACTACGGTGGCATTGATTATCCGCAGCTCTAAGACCAGACGGGCGAACATGCCGGGGCGGAGCTTGCCGTTTGCATTGTCGAGCTTAAAGCGAATCGTGAACTGGCGACTCTGCGCATCGGCGGCGGGGTTGATCTCCGTGACCGTGGCCATCAGAGTCTTGCCCGGCAGCGCATCGAGAGTGATCCGCGCCTGTGTCCCCACTGTCACGGTGGTGCTCTGCTCCACGGGAACACTCGCGCTGACATAGAGCGAGTCAAGCTGCGCAATGGTCAAGATCGTCTGGCCCGCCGTCACGGTCGAGCCCTCATCCACAGGCCGCGCCGTCACAATACCCGAGAGTGCGCTGCGTAGCTCCGTCTCTCCCAGGCGAGCGTGGGCCTGCGCAAGCTGCGCCTCGGCGGCGGCAATGCTCTGCCGGAGCGCACTCAGATTCTCCCGCGAGGCAACGGTCTGGGAGCGGTTCGAGCTCGCCAGGCTGAGCGCTGCCGTTGCTTGCTTCTTCGCCGCTTTAGCCGTCGCAATCTCGCTGAGCGCACCTTTTTCGGCAACCGTCACTTGCTGCTGCGCGGCGTTTAAGAGCGCCTTCTGCGACTCGACGGCGGCCTCCGCCGTGGCAACGCGGCCTTTGGTGGTCTCGACCACATTGCCCTGAACCTCAAACGCCGTCCGGGCATCGTCCACGGACTGGGCCGAGACAAAACCTTTTGCCAGCAGCGACTCAGCGCGGGCAAGCTTAGCCTTAAGGTTTGTCTGGTTTGCCAGTGCGCTCGCCTGGTCATTTTTCGCGTTCTCCACCACGACCTGTGCACTCTTCACGCGAGCATCCGCATCGGCGACGGCGGCTTTAGCGGCGGCGAGCTGGGCATCACGGGTCTGCTCCGCCCGATTGAGGGTCGCCTCTGCCCCTTCCAGTGCAGCCCGTCGCGTATCAATCCCCGTCAGCACCGAGACGCGCCCGGTGTCTACGGTTGCCTGCGCCTGGGCCAGCCGCGCTCTTGCTTCCGCCACGTTCGCCTCTTGTTGGAGCACAGCGTCTTTGAGTTCAACGGGGTCAATGCGCACCAGCACCTCACCCGCCTTGACCGCACTTCCCTCGCGCGCTGCAAGAAAGACCACTCGCCCTGAGGTGCGCGCCGCCAGCTTCACCGTACGGGACGACTCCAGCGAGCCCATCACTTCGAGTGTTTGCACCAGGCGTTTGGGCTCCGCTGTCCCAAGCACCACACTGGGCACGGCGCTTTTACGCGCCGCCTGCGACTTCACCAAATCCGCTGCCACCGTGCGCTTGTCTTGGAGCCGCCAGGAAATACCGCCCACAAGACCAGCGGCCAGAATCGTGTAAGGAAGAAGCGAGCGAACTTTCATCTTGCATTACTTTACCCGAATTTTTCAGCTCGGCAGGCTGTTGTAGCCCACCCCCGTGAGATAGCCCATCCCGATCCAGAACGCCGCGCTGAGCGCATCGCCCACGATCAACCCAAGAAAGAACGGCAGGGCGGCTTTGTAGAGCGCCATCCCACCGTAGCGCATCACCAGAATCTTAGCAAACCAGCCGATCAGAATTGAGAACCAGGTGGTATGCACCCCATGCACCGACGCCGCCAGAAAGCCAATCGGGTGCAGGCCACTTCCGAGCTGGAGCCGTGCCAGAAGCAAGCCCCCCACCAGTACAAAGCCTCCCGCGCTATGCAGGAAGTTCGTCGCAGCGGGCTTGTAGGGCACGGACGCCGCATTGCCGAGCACTTTCAGGGGGATCTGCGGCCCTGTCTCGTAGGTCCAGCGCTCCACGAGCATATTCGCGCCGCCGGAGAGATAGGGTAGCCGAATGCAGGCCCATACACCCACAACTACCGCAAGCGCAACGGCAAACCCCAGCCAGCGCGTGTGCGCTTTTGGTGCAAGCCCTACGCCCTCCCCTATCTTTGCCGCATTGAGCAAGCCCGGCAAGAGCAGCTCCCGCGTGTTGTAGACGGTCGCGTACTCCACCCGGTAGAGCGTGTAGAGCGCCGAGGGAGCAAACGGAGCGGTGCCGATTGTTGGGGCCAGCACGTCTAGGCTTGTGTAGGGCATCGCCATAAAAAGAATCCCCGCCTGGCACGTGGCCCAGCCGATGGTAATCAGTGCGAGCACCACAAAGAGGAGCGAGAGCAGCACAAGTAGCACGGGAATGCCTGCGAGAAGCTCCCAGAGCCCAAGCCCCCCAAAGCTCACAGCAAGTCCGAGCCGCAGCCGTGCATAGGCTGGCTCCGTAAATACCACACGCAGATGCTTACGTGCCGTCCAGAGACACCAGAGAGTGAGCGCCACGGCCCCGCCAAAAGCTTGCAGACTATGGAACTGCCGCTGTGAGAAGAATCCCAGCGCCCCCGGCTGATCCCAGTTATTGAGTGCAGCGACCAAGCATTCGGCTTTAAAGAGCAGATGGAAAAACCAGATCGAGAGCCCCACCTCACCGGGCAGCAAATAGCCCAGCCCAACAACCAATGGAAAGAAGAAGAGCGCAAAAGGCCCGATCTGATTCCACGGTGGCTCCGTCAGATAGTCCATCAGGCTCCAGTTTGTCTGAATGTCCGGGATATTCGGGTAGAGCTGATGGAAGCCCTTGAGTCCGTGCAGGCTCGCCGTGAGTGCCAGTGCGATCCAGAACACGGGGCGGCGCGTGAGGATCTGAGGCTCGGTGGCGAGCTGTAGGGGAAGTGTCACCAGCGGAAACGCGAAGCGCTCGTGCTCGATCCACTGTTTGCGAAACACGGCGACCACACAAAACGATGCCAGTAAAAACAGCACAGCGGGAGTCAGCCAGGCCGTGAGTGGCCCAAGCCACGCGCCCCAGGGAACATGCTCCTGACCGCGCGGGTAGCCCGAAAAGAATGCCTTGGCCCCGTCGGTGTCCGCCATCTTGAGCCAGTCTGGCTGCGGCCCCCAGACCTTGCGCTCCCACTCATTGACGGGCGTGCTCAGCGCCACGGGGGCGGGAATATTAGGAATCAGCGTGCGGAGCAAGCCCGATGAGGGAATTCCACTTGTCACCAGTAAGATCGTCCAGACCGTCGCCAGCTCCGCCGGGGTAACTTTAAGTCGGGGCAAGAGCTGACGTAAGAGAGCAAGAAGTATCAGCACGGCAAACGCCACGGTCGGGAACTGGTTGCCCCCAATCAGGCTCGCTCCCACTTTGTAGTTGTTATACGGTGTCCAGACACAGACAAGCGCCGCCCCGAGGAGGCCAAGAAGAAGAGCACGTGGAGTTAGCATTAGTGTGCCCCATTCTATACCAAACACCCCACACTGTGTTTATCAAAAAGTGAGGAGCACCGCCCCAAGGGTGAGCCCGGCTCCGGTACCCGCGATTAAGACACGCTGCCCGCGCTCAAGTCGCCCCGCTTCCCAGGCTTCGCAGAGTGCCAGCGGGATCGAGGCGGCGATGCAGTTGCCCCGTTCGGGGAGGTTGATGAAGAATTTCTCCAGCGGCAGGCCACAGCGGCTCGCCACAAACGCAATGCCACGCCCACTGGCTTGGTGCGGCACGACAAGATCCAGGCTCTCCACACTCGCACCCGCCTCGTGAAGAAACTGCTCCAGAAATGGGGGCATGTGCTGTGAGGCCAGCCGAAAGATCTGCGGACCGTGCATCGCAAAGAAGTTCATCTCCCGCGTTGTGGCGGGGTCGCTCGGGTGCCGACGGCTCCCACCTCCTAGAAACTGTGTCAGCTCGGCCCCACTGGCGGCGTAGGTAGAGAACGCACTGTGATGCAAACAGCTTGCCTCCCGCGGCGGCGTTGCGATGAGAATCGCGGCGGCGGCAGCGTCCCCTATCAGAGCCGCACTCTCGGGTTCGCTCGGATTGAGGGAGTGTGCCGTCATCTCACTGGAGAAGAGTAGCGCGTTTTTGTACACGCCGGAAGCTAAAAGCGGCGCGATGAGCTGGAGCGCCACCGGAAACGAGAGGCAGGTGGCGGAGATATCGAAGCAAGCGCTCTTGCCCTCGGGGGCGCCGAGTTCACGCTGAACCAGTGCCGCCGTGCAGGGGATTAATTGCTCCGGCCCCGACGATGCCCCGACGATCAGATCAATGTCCGCGATGGTCTTGCCCGCACGCTCAAGCGCTTGCCGAGCAGCGGCGGCGGCCATCCTAGCCGTAGACTCTCCGCTCGGGGCACGGCGGCGCTCGCGAACTCCCGTGGCACGCTCGATCCAGCCCTCGCGCAGGCCGAGTGCTTGCTCTAGCTCGGCATTCGTGACAATGGTCTCGGGGAGGTATTTTCCCAGACCAGCTATCTGTATCATCGCTTTCCTTCGTTCTGAACACGACGGCGCTTGGCGCCCAAGACACGGGGCGGGAGCTGCGCCTCAAAGGTAAGTGTTGCGGGGCGGCAGTCGTAGGAGGCCAAAATGCGCGTGAAGCTTGCACGTACGGCGTCTTCGACAAGCGCTCTCTTTGCCTCCGGAGCCAGCTCTAGAAACACGCACGCCTCACCAGGCTGACTCTGGCGCACGGCATAGTCTAGGATCTGGCCCGACGCGAGCAAGACGGCACGCCGCACGGTATCGGGGTAGAACGGCACCGGCTCTCCACTTGCGTTTAGAAAATAACAGAGGTCGTCCTGGCGCCCCTCGATCCGCTCGATCACCCGAAACGCCGAGCCGCAGGCGCAGCGTCCCGGTGGCGCAAGCGTCAGTACATCCCCGAGGCGGTAGCGAAGTATCGGCTGGGTAGTGCGCCAGAGATCGGTGACAATGGGCGTGACGCGCCCCTCGCCCAGCGCCTCGGTCTGGATCGCGACTAAGTCCTCCATAATATGAAGCCGGTGGTGC
>NZ_JAYUPA010000989.1:0-7654 GCF_043760365.1 Armatimonas sp. | reverse complement strand
TGCCTGTACCCTCACCTGAGATTTCGACACCATCCGGCCCGAATACCCTCACCCATGGGCTGAAGTCGTTGGAGCGGACACTGAGAATCAGCGCTTGGCTGGCATTTCCCGTGAACGACCAGATCTCCGTGCCATCTGCGCTCAGTGTTCCGCTGCCGCGCTCCCCGAGCTTGAGCGGGCGTACGGGATCGGGCGCACGCTGGAGCTGGTAGGCTCCACTGCCGCCATCACCGTAGCAGTGCACCTTCAGTAAGTACTTCTCCGCGCCGGTGAGCAGTACCGTCACCAAGGCGTTGCGCCCCTTCCCCCCATCGTCGTTACTTGCCAGCCGCTCGCCACGCAGGTTGTAGAGCTCCAGCTCAATATCGAACTGCTCCGAGAGTCCTTCCAGGCGCAGAATCTCTCCCGCCTTGCCCTCAATCGCGTAGTAGTCCGCCCCACCAAGCGCCAGTTTTCCCGCAAGCGGTGCTTTTAGCTCCCAGCCTCGAACGGTTTTCGTGCTGGTAAGTGTGTAGTCCATCTCCAGCCCCACAAGCTGCGCCAGTGTCAGCTCATAGGTTCCGGTCTTGCGCAGTAGCGCCACCAGCTCTCCCTGCGACTTTTCTCCGGTGGCAAAGGTCGCCACGGCAGTCTTTGCGGTGATGTCCTCTTCACTCTCTGTCGGAGGGATATAGGTAAGCTGTGCCTCGACTCCCCTGCCCTCGGCCCGTGCCTGGAGCCGGACAAAGTCTCCCGCCGTGGCGGTGAAGGTCCAGATATCCACCCCACCCGTTCCTAGCTTGCGCGTGATGGAAGGCTGTCCCAGAGTGAGGGGCGCAACTCGCGCCGTCGCAACCGTGAAGGCATAGGTTCGTGCGGCACCGACGCGTAGGTAGTAGTCTCCTTTTGCCTCCGCACGAAACGAAACGGTGGACGGACGCCCCACGATGGGCTCGTTCAGGCTCAGGCTCTCCCCGGTAGGGGAGAATACCTGGGAAGTCGCGCTATTGCTATCTGGGAGGTTGATGAGCAGGGTCTGGCCCACCTCTGCGGGAAAGCGATAGAACTGAGCCCGCTTTTCCTCATTGCCACTTGTAGTGCGTGCTCCTACTTTGATCTCGGTGGCAACAAAACGGCGCAGAGTCAGCTTGAACTGCCCGCCACCCGCGCCCTTGAACGCCTTCACGAGTAGCTTGTAGGAGCCCGCCTTTGGGAATCGGTAGACGAGAAGCGCGTCTTGAACGCCGAGGCGCACATCGTCGTTTTCCGCCAGCAGCTTGCCGTCTTTGTCTACTATCTGGATCGCCGGGTCGAAGTTCGTGGTGGTCGCTGAGGCGATAATCGTCTCGCCGTCTTTGATGGTCAGTGCCCACTCGCTCTGCTGGCCGGGACTGAGGATATTGGTCGCTGTCGTGAGATCGGTGTCTGGCGTGCGAGCATTGGAACTGCCGCCTGCCATCCCGCCACCGCCAAAGCCGCCACCGCCGCCCCCCCCGCGCTGGGAAAAGCCAGGCAATGCTGCCCCAAAGAGCGCGACAAGAGCAATTAGGAAAGTACGCATGAAAATTTCCTCCGTGGATTTGAGTCGGGTGCAGGGGAATTCCCTTCAATCGGCTACAATCGCCGCATGTCCCGAACATTTCGTAACCCCATCCTACCCGGATTCTACCCCGATCCTTCGATCTGCCGTGTGGGAGATGACTACTACCTCGTTACTTCAAGCTTCGAGTACTTTCCTGGCCTGCCGATCTTTCATAGCCGCGACTTGGTGAACTGGCGGCAGCTCGGCCATGTGCTGACGCGGCCCGCGCAGCTCAACTTAGACGGTGTGCGCGGCTCCGGCGGGCTCTACGCCCCGACGATTCGTCACCACAACGGGATGTTCTACGTGATCAACACGCTGATGGACGGCAAAGTGAACCACGGCAATTTTATCGTCACTGCGCCAGATATTACAGGCCCGTGGTCGGAGCCCTTCTGGCTGCCCGAGGCGCGGGGGATTGACCCATCGCTGTACTTCGACGATGAAACGGGCAAGGCTTGGTATGTCGGTAACCGCCCTGTCGCTGAGCCGCAGTTCGCGGGCCACTGCGAGATCTGGCTGCAGGAGCTGGACTTGAAGGCGATGCGGCTTATCGGCCCGGACTACGCACTCTGGGAAGGGGCGCTCAAACAAGCCATCTGGCCCGAGGGGCCGCATATCTACAAGATCGAGGGCTACTACTACTTACTGATCTCCGAGGCGGGCACCGGCCACGACCACGCGCTCTCGATTGCCCGTAGCGAGCATCTCACCGGGCCGTACGAGGGCTACAAGCGCAACCCGATCTTGACGCACCGGCATCTGGGCTGGGACTATCCGATAGTGGGCGTGGGCCATGCGGACTTAGTGGAGACGTCAAATAACGAGTGGTGGCTGGTGCTGCTCGGGATGCGCCCCACCGAGGGGTATCACTTTAACTTGGGCCGGGAGACCTTTCTTGCGCCCGTTACCTGGGAGCAGGGCTGGCCGGTGGTCAATGTCGGAGTCGGGAAAGTCGAGTTTGCGATGACGGCTCCGAACCTGCCCGAGCATCCCTGGCCCACGCTTCCCGCCCGCGACGACTTCGATTCGGACTCTAAAACGCTTGCCGACACCTGGAACTTCATCCGTACTCCCCGTGAACCCTTCTGGAGCCTCAGCGAGCGCCCCGGAAACCTGCGCCTCAAGCTGCGCCCTACCAGTATTACGGAAGTCGCCAACCCCAGCTTTGTCGGGCGACGGCAGCAGCACTTTAGTTTTGTGGCCCAAGCCTCGCTGGAGTTCACCCCGCAGAGTGAGCACGAGTGCGCCGGGCTGGCGGTGCTTCAGAACAACCATTTCCACTACCGTCTGACGGTAACCTTAGACGCAGGGAGCTGCGTGGTTCAGCTCATCAAGTGCGAAAAAGGCGAGGAGATGCTTCTGGCGCAGCAAGCCCTCCCCGAGGGCCGCGTCTATCTGAAAGCCTCCGCTGTCAGTCAGGCGGTGTATAGTTTTTACGTCAGCAGCGACGAGAACAACTGGCAACAAATTTCAGAGAGTGTGGACGGGCGCATTCTCAGCACCAAAGTCGCAGGCGGCTATGTGGGTACGTATATCGGAATGTACGCCAGCAGCAACGGCCAGCCCAGCGAAAACCATGCCGACTTCGACTGGTTTGAGTACACGGGCGACTAAACCGGCTTGCCAAAGACAGGCGTGTCGTTCTTCCAGGTGAAGGGCTGGGCGCGGATCACGCGGTCCCAGCCGGAGCCGGAGTGGCGGGCACTGTGGTAGACGATCCAGTCTTGCGTGCCGTCCTTCACAAACGAGCAGTGGCCCGGCCCAAAGATAGTCTCTGTTTTTTCAAAGACGGGCGTGGGGTGCTTTTGCCAGGCGCTTGCATCGAGTGGATCGCCGCCGGGTGCGAGGCTCAGGCGGCCCAGGCAGTAGTCATCGCACCACGAGCCCGCCGCCGAGTAGATAATATGCAGCGTGCCGTTTCGCTCTAAAACCTGCGGCCCCTCGTTGATCGTCGGGAGCTTGCCTGGCCCGCCACTGCCGCGTTTTTCCCACGCAAGCTCCGGCGACGAGATCCGCACGCGCGCACCGCTTGGGGTGAGGGGATCAGACATTGGGCAGATATAGAGCTGTTGCGCCGTGTTCTCGAAGCCTTCCCAGCCCGACCAGAGAAAGTAGAGCATCCCATCAAAAGACACCAGGGTGCCGTCTATTGCCCAGCGGTCTGGAGCCAGCGCCAGCTTCCCTGCAAACCCATACGGCCCCCGCAGGCTCTCGGAGTGCAGTACGATCATCCGGTGATTCGCATTGTCCCCATCGTCGGCGGCGACATAGACATACCAGCGACCCTGATGAAAATGCAGCTCCGGTGCCCAAATTTCCTGGGAGAATGCCCCCGTCTCCGGTGCTTGCCAGAGCAGCTCGGGTGTCGCCGTGCCTAGCCCCCTGAGTGTCTCGGAGCGCCGAATCGCCACTCCGTTGTGATGTGTGTGGCACCAAATATAGCTGCCCTCATCACGGATCACCCAGGGATCGGCACCGGTAGAGATAGGTTTAGTCATGCCCACAGGATACCCCACCAACACTCGCATCAGAACCAACACTCACATCAGATCTCAGGGTTTTTGGGTAAGCTGAACCCAGCCATTAAGGAGGGCATAGAGAAGCGACTCAGCACGACTGCGAGTACCGAGTAGCAGGCTGAGGCGTCGAAACCTACTCTTAATCGTCTCTTCAGAGCAGATAAGTGCCTCAGCGAGGACTTGATTATTGGTCGTGCGAAGTGCCAAAGCAGCCTCCAGCAGTTTACGGAGTGCTGGAGAGAGTGGGCTAGGTGTGGTTGTTATAGATGGTGTGGCTAACATTCTGACTATCACCTCAGATACCAGTATTTAGCCTGTCTCTAACAGATCTCTAACAAAGCGTATTCAGAGCATAGTCTGTTGCTTCTGCAAAGGAAACAGGACCACCATACCTTCAGGCACCACTGCACGAACACGCCGAGCGTAGTGTTCGTAGAGGCGCTGGTACACCGGGACAAAGACTCTTCCCAAAGGAGGGAGGAGTCCATTCGTTCAAGAAGGGAAGGCTGCTGTGAAAGAGTGTCCGTGCCTCGCCCTTTTCACCCTACTCAAGGGCCAACATCCCCAGATAGGTCTGAATTAGGGCTACGCTAATGGATACAGTATTTTCCCTATAGAGCAAAAAACCTGCAAAATAGAGCGCTTGGTATTTCATCATATCGTGTTTATTCTAGCAGAAAGTCGGCGGAAATACCCATATTTAGGGCTATTTTTCGTGCCCTTGCTTTGCTATAATATTGCTATGGCACAGGAAGAGAGCCTCGCGGATCTGCCGCTTTGCCCCCTAACTCCAGGTTTGCTCCGCCTGCTCCAGGATGCCGTTGCCCTATGAACAGCCAATAACAGAGAGCTTGCTCGTCTACATTGTTGCCCGGAGGAGACTGTAAAGAGTATGTTTTATCGTATCAATATGGCACTTGGTACTCATAGCCGATTTTAAGCGGTGATCAAAGCAATTGCACACAAATAGGTGCAAATAAAAAACGAAAATGCCCCCATTTAGGTCTATCACTAAACAAATAGCACTGTTAAACTAAATGTACTCTGCTCCGGCCTGGCTATCCTTGCCTTAGTAGCTAGTCTTAGCCGAAAGCGCCACGGCTATTTTTGGCTTCCTGCTCATTTTTATGGGCCTACCACCCGAGAGGTTCCTCGGCGCAATGTTGTTTGAAAAGACGGAAAAGGAAAGAAAGAAAGATGAATATTCAGAAAAGACATAAGATGGGTTTCTTTGCTATCGGAGTAGTTATTACAGCAACTACTTTTGGTTACTTCTCTGGAACCACTCAAGCCCAACAACCTGAAAGGCTAGTTCAGCAACTGCCTGCGCAAATTCCTGCTGAATTGCGTGCTCTCCTAAATAGTCCAGAGCAACCTGTTGACTCAAAAATCACAGTTGTGCCCCCTTATGATGTGCCTATTCCCTGCCCACCCCTGTCTCCGAAACTGATAGGGAAGCCTCTAAAAGAGGTCGCTACGGGGGGGATTTCAGATCCTTTTTCTTTTCAATTAGGAGGACCTGATCTTGCGAACATCACGAATATCTACAATGGATATTTTAAGTACCTGAATACCATTTGTCCCTCGGCAGTGAGAATGCGAGTTTATTGGGTTGTTCGTGAGTTGTCTACCCCCGCTAATCAGACACCTAAGTATTGTATGGAGGGGAGATTCGTCGGGTATTCTTACATACAATTTCCAGGGACAAGCACCGCTGGGCTAATGGGGCCTCTTAGCATAAATAAATGGTATGGAATTTCAATGCATGTCCTCCCCGAAAGCGGGAACTGCACTAGGGAATGCCGTCGGACGATGTGTATTTCCTATATCAAACGAATCACTCCTGGGTTTAAGGCAGCTCCAGGATCTACGACTAATGTCCCCCCTAGCATCTCAACATTCGTTGATAGTGAGGGAGCAGTGATCCTGGAGCGCGATTCCGTTAGCGGTAAAATTCTTCGGGAGTCGAAACCTACAGAAGGAGGTTCACAAGCATCCGCTAATATTGACGCAGCCTGTGATAGCTGTAAACAATAGGGAAAACTTGACTTGGTTTTCTGCGATGCTCCCCTTTGAGGCTTGAGGTTATCACTTCAAAGGGGCTTTCTTTATGCTCAGGGCCAGGATGGAACTTTTCACAAGGCCAGCCCCTGAAGCGCGTCCTCGGCGAAGTTAATCCAGAGGGCGAAAAGCTTGTTTTTCGGGAGCGCGATAAACCCAGGGAGGTAGTTGCGGTGTCCACCGGCGAAGATCATCTCCGAGGCGCTCCAGGTGAGTCCCGCATCTCGGCTGAGGCAGAGCTTGATATCTAAATGCAGTCCCGGCGGCGGCGTCCCTGATCTATCCGGCATCTCCCGGCCTTCGTCGGTGCCGAAGATGCAGACAAGCGTGCCGTCGGTGCGCTTTGCGAGAAACGGCGCGAGGGCCATGTGGGGGCGCTGAGGGGCTGCGTAGAGCAGGCGGCGTGGTGCCCAGGTCTGCCCGTCGTCGTCGCTGGTCACAGAGCGGATAACATTGTGGTGTGGCGGGCTGGTGTCCACACTCTCTAGGGCGCAGACCAGCCGCTTGCCCACAGCCACCACGGTTCCCATACCATCGCGTGAGAGTTTTTTCTCCTCGGCGCGGCTCATCACTACCGGCTCACTCCATGTTTTTGTCTTGCTGTCCCAGAAGCGGCCCATCAGCCACTGGTGCCCCGAAAAGCCGCTAAGAAGCGGCGTGTTCTCGTCGTCGTAGACACAGAGGAGGCGCCCGCCCGGAGTCTCGCATAGAAACGGCGCCCAGAGCCCACGGCTTGGGCCGCCTGGCTCGGTGATGGTGTGTGCAGTGACCGTGGAGTGGGGCTTCCAGCTCTTGCCCCCGTCACTGCTCTGGTAGACCTCGATGGCGTAAGATTTTGTAGCGTGGTGGTTGTGGCGGCAGACATAGAGTAGGCCGTGGCGCTTGCTGTCGAGAAACGCACCATCGCCCAGATCGGTGGTACGGTCAGGGTCGCGAATCACCGCAGCGGGCTCACCCCAGGTCTGGCCCGAGTCTCGGCTTTGCGAAGCCAGCACGACCGCACCAGCTTTACTATGCTCCGTGCGTGCGCCCAGCAAGTGCCCGCTGTGTAAGCGAACGGCACCGCGCATCACAGGGATTTTCCACGGAGCGGGCTCAGGCAACGCGGCGACCTCGCAGGTTCTGTCCTTGCTGGTTGGTGCCCTGGTAGGTAGCGAAGTCTTGGGCAAGCGTGAGGTTATCTTGCCAAGTTCCGCCGGGCGCTTTTTCATTGGGCCAGCGGACAGTCAACATAAGGCCATCCCTACTCCAGGTGCCTCCGGGCGCACTCGTCGTACCGTCGGCCTTGAAGGTGAGCATGCTGGCCGTGCCACTCTCGGGGGTATGTTCCCAGGCTCCGATCGGGTCGCTCCACTTGGGTGGCTTTGCCGCGTCTTTGAGCACGGGCCAGCCTTTTGAATCCCAGCGCAAAGCCGCCATAAACAGTGTCGGGACGCCATTGCTGTCCGCATCGTAGGCGTGGCACAGAAACGCCTCGCCCACCACCGCGCAGTGTCCGGGACCGCGCCAG
>NZ_JAYUPA010000988.1:0-7670 GCF_043760365.1 Armatimonas sp. | reverse complement strand
CAGCCTCCGGGTCAGGGAGCACATCGGCGGCTAAGGCAAGCGACGCGGAGAGATAGATACCATAGGCTAAGCCGAAGACCAGCGCGACGCAGAAGATCACCGTGAAGTTAGGGATCAGCGCAAAGGGAATCAGCGCGACGGCCATCACCCAGCCCGCCAGCCCGATAATTTTCTTACGCCCGAGAGTGTCGGTTAGCCGTGCCGCAATCCCTGAGCCAATCGCCCCGGAAAGCGAGATTCCCAGCGCCGCCGCCAGCGCCCCGTTCTTGGGCGTCTTTAAGTCCAACCCAAAGAGCGTGAGCTGCGGAACCCGATCCGAGAGATAGTTGCTCACATAGAGCAAAATTAAGTAGAAGCCAAAGGCCACTAAGAAGCGTGCCAGCCAGACCCAGCGAAAGTCCGGCGAGCGAAACGGCTCAATCCAGGCCGCAGGCGTGATCCGGGGCAGCGCCGCTCCGGGCTCGTGCTTGCGTTGCTCCGGGGCGGCGGGCTCGTGCCAGATGGCGAGCGTGATCAGCGCACAGATAATATTGATGACCGCTACCGCGACATAGATCAGCGCAATCTTACCCAGCCCCAGCCCGATACCTACCGCGACGATCTGCGCGATCAACTGGAGCATGCTCAGGATTCCGCTGGCTTTTCCTCGGTGATTTTCCGGCACCTGGTCGTAGATCAGCGCGGCGTAGGGGCCGGTCGCCACATCGTCGGAGATCTGCAAGAACAGATAGGCAATCGCCATCATCATCAGTGAGTTTGCCTGCCCCAGTAGTAGCAAGGCGACACTGGTGAGCGCGGCACCAATCGCTAAAAACGGGCGACGACGGCCAAAACGCGTTTGGGTGCGATCCGAGAGCCAGCCCATGAGCGCTGGGCCAATCATCGCCTCGAAGGCTCCGATAGCAACAATCATCCCCCACGCGCCGTTTTTCTCCCCGCCCGGCACGACCTCCGCCACTTGAAGCGGCTGGAGCAGAAAGAGCACAAACCACTTCAGGCTGGTCACAAACCAGTACGCGCCGGTCCCCAGATACCAGAACGGCTTATCCTGGAACGTGGGCTTACTCATCGCCACGCAATTCAGAGATCTCTTTTGCCCATTTTTGCAGGATCACTTTGCGCTTCACTTTGAGTGTGGGCGTGAGCTCGCCGGTGTCAATGGAGAAAACGGCGTTGATGAGCGTGAACTTCTTGATCTTCTCAAAGTCCGCCAGTGTGGTTGAGTTCGCGTCAATTTCGGATTTTATTTTCTTTTTATCGTCGGCCTCGGTGAAGCCCGCCTCGCGTAGCTTCTCAATATTGGGGACGACTAAGGCAGTAATGGAGTTTTGCTTGTCGCCAATAAGCACGACTTCGGTGATAAACGGCGAGTTTTTGATTTTTGTCTCAATGGGCACGGGCGAGACATTCTTGCCATTGGCCAGAACAATAATATCTTTCTTGCGATCCGTAATTTTCAGATAACCGTCTTGGCTTAGCTCACCGATATCGCCGGTGTGGAGCCAGCCTTCGTCAGAAATCATGTCCCGCGTGGCCTGCTCGTTGTTCCAATAGCCTTTCATCACATTGGGGCCACGGTAGCAGATCTCGCCATCGGGGGCGATCTTAACCTCCCCCTCATTGATGACCTGCCCAACGGTGCCGATACGCACCGCATGCCCCGGATTGATAGAGATCACCGGTGATGTCTCGGTGAGGCCGTAGCCCTCCACCAGGTTCATGCCCAGCGCCCGCCAGAAAAGCGCCGTCTCCGGGTTGAGCGCCGCGCCGCCCGAGACCAGAAGCCGGAACTTACCGCCGAACTCCTCGCGAATCTTGGAAAAGACCAGCTTCTCGCCCGTGGCCCGCTGAATCGTCAGGCTCATTCCAGGATGCCTGCCCGTCTGCTCCTCGCGGATGCACTCTTTGGCGGCTTCGAGAGATTTCGTAAAGATCGCATGGCGTAGCTCGCCCGCCTTGGTGGCCTTGTCCATTACCCGATCCTGCATCATCTCCCAGAGGCGCGGCACGCAGAGCATGATGCTCGGCTGGACCGTCTTCATCTCCTCTTGCAGCGTCTTCACGCCCTCGGAGTACGCCGTGGTTGAGCCTGTGCCAAGGGCAAGGTAGCAGCCCATGCGCTCAAACGAGTGGGCAAGCGGAAGAAACGAGAGAAACGTGTCTTCGGCAGTGATGGTGATACCGCCTTTGGAGAAGAGTGCGAGCGTATTGATGGCGTTACTGGTGAAGTTCTTGTGTGTGAGCATCGCGCCCTTGGGATCGCCGGTGGTGCCCGACGTATAGATCAAGGACGCGATATCCTCGGGCTTGATACTCTGCCATGCTGCCTCGTACGCGCCGGGGGCGAAGGGATTTTGCTGACCACGCTCCTGGAGCTGCGCAAACGAGAGCGCGTCACCGTCGGCCTCGCCCATCACGATGAGCTGCGTGAGGCTCGGACACTCGGCCTGCGCGATGCGCGCATTGGCGAGCAGCTTTGCATTGCCCGCGATCAGAACCTTGGCACTGCTATCATTGACAATAAAAGCCACTTGGGGCGGGGGCAATGTCGGATAGATAGACGTATTGATCGCGCCCAGTGCATGGCAGGCGAGGTCGGCAACCACCCACGACGGCTGGTTCTCGGCGTAGATCGCCACTCGGTCGCCGTGCACAATGCCAAGGCTCCTGAGCCCTGCCGCCGTCGCCTCCACTCTTGCCGCGAGCTCCGTGTAGGAAATACTATGCCACTCGCGGTCTTCCCGGTAGCGCATCGCCACCGCGCTTCCCTGCGCCGCGACGGTTTGTTGAAAAAACTGTGTCAGTGTTTGGTCGGTCATTGCCCTTATCCTTTAGAGACTGTATTGCTTTCTTATTCGCGATCCTGACAGCAAAAACCTGCCGCACAGAGCCAGGAGAGGGTGAGGAGCAAAACATTTCCCAGACTTCCGTAGATCATGATGGTCACAACGACGTTTTCCATACCGCTATTTTAGGGTGTGACACTTCGCTCCCGCGCGGGACATTCCTCCTGGTTTATGGCCTTCCCAGTCCTACGTTTCCTAGGTAAAATGCACGCATGAAACCAGGACTTCCCGGCGCGGCGTTTCTTTTGATTCTAGCGGGCTGCACCAAGCAAGCGGCTTCCCCGACACAGGCTCCCTATTTTCGAGACATCACCGAGGCAGCGGGGCTGCACTACCGCTGGACACAGCCCTCGAAAACCCCACTGAACCTTAAGGAGACGATTGGCAATGGCTGTGCTTTTCTGGACTTCGACCACGATGGTAACCTGGATATTCTGCTGGTCGGGGCACCCTGTGCCCTCTTTCGCGGCGATGGCAAGGGCCAGTTCACGCCCGCCGAGTTTCCCAAGCTCACTGGGGCGTTCTTGGGATGCGCCGTGGGCGACTTCGACCACGATGGCTATCCCGATATCTACTTAACTGCCTTTGCAGGCGGGGCGTTGCTGCATAACGAGGGCGGTAAGCGCTTCACAGAGATCAGTGCCGCAGCCGGTATCACACCCCAGCCCTGGGGGACGGCGGCGACCTGGGTGGAGACAACTCCTGGCTCCGGAAAGCTCGATCTCTTTGTCGCAAACTACGTGGACTTCTCACCGGAGCGTGGGGCACGCCTTCTCTGCGACACCCGTGATGCCCACGGCGCGAGTATTCTAGCGGCCTGTGGCCCCCGTGAGTACGAGCCCCTGCCCGCCGCGTTTTTTCAGAATCTGGGCACGGGCCGTTTTACCGATGCCTCTGTGAGTAGCGGAGTCAAGGCCCAGACTCGGGGCCGAGGGCTAGGAGTGGCGGCCTGTGATTTCAGTGGCTCGGGGCGGCTGGGAATCGCCTTCGCCAACGACGAAGCACCGAGTGATCTGCTGATGCCCACTGCAAATGGAAAAGGCTTCACCAATCAGGCTGATGCCCTCGGAGTGGCCTACGATAGCGACACCAAGCTCCACGCGGGCATGGGCCTGGACTGGGGCGACTACGACAACGATGGCTGGCCGGATCTGGTCGTGACCACGTTTCGCCACGAACCCAACTCGCTCTACCACAGTGAGGGGGGAAAAGTATTCAAAGATGTCGGCTTCGCGGCGGGGATCGGGGCGGCGACGGAGCCCTATGTCGCTTTTGGCTGCCGCTTCCTGGACTTTGACAACGATGGCTGGCTGGACCTTGCCTTCACCAATGGCCATGTCCAGGACAATGTCCAGAAACTCGATGCCAGCACCACCTACACGCAGCCCAGCCAGCTCTTTCAGAACCAGAATGGCCGTTTTGCCGACGTCAGCCGCGCAGGCGGTCCGTCGTTCGCAAAGCCGATTCTCGGGCGGGGGCTGGCGACGGGAGATTTTGACAACGACGGGGCGGTGGACCTACTTCTCGTAGACTCGCAGGGAGCACCACTGTTGCTTCACAATGAGACCGCAGGAGCAGGACGCGGGCACTGGCTGGGGCTGGTGTTGGAAGGAACCAAGAGCAACCGCGACGGCTACGGCGCTACTGTGACCGTCACCCTTCCGGGCGGCAAGACCCTAGTGCGGCACTGCCACGCCGATGGCTCGTATCTCTCCAGCTCCGATCCGCGCGTGCATATCGGCCTGGGAGCGGCAGTGGGTGTGGAGAAAGTAGTGATCCGCTGGCCGTCGGGGACAGTCCAAACCCTCGCTACCCCTGGATTAGATCGCTACTTGCCGGTTCGTGAGGGACCCTGACGCGCAAGCTCAGCCTGTTCCAGGCGGGCGCGGGCAGCCTCCCCGTTGGCGAGGCACCAGCGGATAAGCTCCTGACGCCGGGCGCTACTCTCGGGCTGCATCGCCACACGGCTCACCAGACGATCCCGTGTCTCCCGGCGCTCCTGGGCGCGGCGGTGCTCCTGGATCAGCTTCAGCCCCCGCTCGCGCTGCCCCCGCCGCACGAGCACCTGCCCGAGCTGAATCTTAAGCCCCTCTAGCTCAGGGGCACGGGCAAGCGCTTCGTCCAGTGCCACCTGTGCGCCCGCATCGTCGCCACGGGCAATTTTTAAGTTCCCCAGCCCATAGAGCGCGGCGGGGTAGCCCGGGGCCACTTTGAGGCACAGCGTGAGCCACTTCTCCATCTCGGCGTACCGCTCCTCGGGCTTGCCGCCCCCCCGCCGGGCCTCCTCCCAGGCGATCTCCACCCGCTGGAGCAGACCAGGAGGCGCATCCGGGGCAAACCGATCCGCCTCAGTGAGCACCTTCTTGGCTTCGTCGTAGCGCTGCTGCTTGATGAGATTACTCGCGAGCTCGCCCAGCACGCCAGGGTTCTGTGGATCCAGAGCCACCGCCTCGCGGCGCTCGGCCTCGCCCTCCGGTAGGTGGAGCTCACGCTCTAAAAAACGCGCCAGCGCCAGGTGAACCGACACCACATCCGGTGCCAGCTCCCGCGCAGAACGCAAGTGCTCCCCAGCGGGCTTCGAGTAGCCCAGCTCCTGCTCCAACTGGCCCAGATGGACCAGCGCCGCCGCCGACTTCGGGGCCAGCGCGAGCGCCTGCCGTACTAGCGGAAGCGCCCGATCCAGTGCCCCCAGCTGGAGATAAAACCCTCCCAAAAAATCACTCAGATCGGAGGAACGAGCCGCCACGGGATCCAATGCCTGCGCTAAGCTCAGAGCCTTCGCGTGCTGCCCTGATTCTTGCGCCGCCTGAAGCGCCTGCACCGTAGCACTCACCTCGACCGGCATATCGCCCGTAGGCACAAGCTCCGCGCTCACCCGCCGGGGCACTGAAGGCGAAGGCGTCCCCGAGGGGCTTGGAGACACCGAACAGCCCGCCAGTACCAGCAGCAAAACTCCTGCAAAACGGTTCATAAAAAACGTAGCACGGAAACCCCCTCTACGGCTTTAGCCGGGGGAGGAGGGCTACTCCTGTCTGCCGGAAGGCTTCGGGGCAATCCGTGTCCTTTCTTGATTGTTTGTCATTATAATGATAGAATGTTGTCTGTGAAGCTCGTTGCACAAATCAAACTCCTGCCCACACAAGAGCAAGCAGAACTCCTCAAACAGACAATGGTGAAAACCAATGAGGCGGCTTGCCGCGTGTCTGATTGGGCGTTTTCTGCCAAGGTATTTGGGCGTTTTGACCTGCACTACCAGTGGTACGAAACCATACGCAACGAAACAGGACTCACCGCGCAAATAGTCGCACTCCTCTTTGCTAAAGTCGCGGACGCTTACAAACGGGACACTCAGAGGATTCGCGCTTTTCGTCCTCTGGGAGCCATCACCTACGATTCCAGAGTCCTCCGATACGTCCTTGAGAAGCGGTGCGTTTCTATCTGGACTCTCACAGGAAGAGAGAGAATCCCCTTCGTTTGCGGTGAACACCAGACCGAACTGCTCAAGGGATTGCGTGGTGAATCTGACCTCGTTTTTCTGGATGGTGCGTTCTACCTGATGGCAACCTGCGACATCGAAGATCCCCCGCTTCGCGAAGTCAACGGCACGATTGGTATTGACCTTGGCATTGTGCAGATTGCGTCTGACAGCGAAGGAAACCAGTACAGCGGAGAACCTATTCGCAAAATCAGACGCGCCCTGCGACGGCTTCGCGCTGGGCTTCAGCAGTGCGGTTCTAAATCGGCAAAGCGTCACCTTCAAAGGTTGCGCTGTCGCCAAGCACGCTTCACTCGCTGGGTGAACCATAACATCAGCCGCAGACTTGTCGAAACTGCGGCTAGGCTCGGGAAGGCACTCGTTCTTGAAGACCTTAGCGGTATCAGAGAGCGAGGAAACGGCTTCAGCCGAGAGATGCGTTTTGAGCTTGGCAACTGGAGTTTCGATCAGTTGAAACAGTTTGTGACCTACAAGGCAAGGCGTGCGGGTATCCCTGTGGTTCTGATTGATCCACGCAACACCTCCCGTACTTGCTCTATTTGTGGCTACTGTGCTAAACATAATCGAAAGTCTCAGTCTGTCTTCAAGTGTAAAAACTGTGGTCTGGAGATGAATGCTGATCGCAATGCGGCAGTGAACATCTCAGGACACGGGGCGTTTGTAACTCGCCCTATGGACGGAACGATGGGTAATCTATCATTACTGTCAAAGCCCCCTGCTTTAGCGGGGGGATAAGTTACCGTGTGCGCATCCTACAATGCTCTCTTGCAAGATGTCAAGCGGTACAATACGAGCATGGCCTACAGCGACTTTACCCTCCCCGATGCCCTGCGCTCGTTTGGCCTGACACGCCAGGATCAAGCGGGGCTCTTTGCCGCCGCCGCACCCGTGTCGCCCTCCAGCATTCTTACCGCGCACCTGGAGGAGTCGGCGGAGTATGCCCTGCGCCTGAACACCGAGAAAGCGCGCTCGGAGCTACTCATCATGCCCATTCTGATGGAAGCGCGGCGGCAGGCACACTACCAGATCAGCGTGTTCTCGGGGGCAATTTTTATCGTTGATGCCGCCCAGCGCCTCTCCGGGTTCTGTGACTATCTGGTCTCCGCCTCGCCTGAGTCGCTCTACTTAGAAGCGCCTGTACTCGCTGTTGTGGAAGCCAAGAACGAAGCCATTGTCAGCGGCTACGGCCAGTGCATCGCCGAGATGGTCGCAGCCAAGATTTTCAACGAGCGTGCGGGAACACCACGCACTGTAATCTATGGTGCTGTCACTACGGGCGATGCCTGGAGCTTTCTACAGCTCTCCGGGCAGAGTGTGGTCATGGAAGA
>NZ_JAYUPA010000987.1:0-2724 GCF_043760365.1 Armatimonas sp. | reverse complement strand
GAGAAGTGGGGCTGGGTCCCACACTACTACGGCTCCACAGGGCTACAGCCCACTGCACCGGGTTATTTCAACCCGGGGGCGACGGGGATCAAGACAGTTCATGGGCAAAACGGTATTCTGGCTGGGCCGCAACCCGGCGGGAACGGTGGCGGCAGTGGGATCGTCTATCTGTACGACGCGACACTGTCTTCACCCCTCGTGGGAGGCCCGCTGCGACAAGATAGCTTTGGCAATGTCCTGCCGGTGGCACCGCGCCTCCCGGTAGCGCCAGGACTCCTCTACACTGGGGAGACACCGGGGGCGTAAGGAAAATAAAATGGCGATAAGAAAACGGATACTGGGAGCGGCACTTTCCTTACTGGCAGTTGTGGTACTGACGGTAGCAACCGTCGTTCATGCACAGGTGGCGACGACCTACTCCAGCAACAAGCGGACACTCAAAGTCGGGATTCTGCTGGTGGACTCAACCGATATCAATGATGGGCGTGGTACAGAGAACACGGATCCCTTTATTTTCTATATCGCGGACACACGTGCCGACCTGAAACCCCAAAACTGGGAGTTCATCAACCCGCTGTCCCCAAAAGTTGTCACAAACGATGTGGCGGCGCGGTGGACGGCCCGGTCGGGCGGCGTTGGTCAGCAGTATCAGGCGGGCCAGCAGGTCACCAAGAACATGGCTGCCTACTGGGAAGTGCCTCTCACGGATACCCCCATCCAGGATCTATTGCAGTTCGACCTGCTCTTTATCACTAATCACCGCCTCACACGGATGACGGCGATTGATCGTGAGAAGCTGCGTAAATTGGTAGATGCGGGGGGCGTTCTGTGGCTGGAGGACTGTGGCAATATGCGCATGGCTCCCTCCGGGCCGCTCTTTCTGGATCAGCTTCAGTTCAGCGGCGGTGGTGGTGGCGGCGCGGGCACGCCCTCGATCAATATTCCCAGCCACCCGATTCTCAATACCCCCAATCCACTGAGCCAGGCGGAGATCGCGAACCTGGGGGATAAAAATTACGGTAACTTTGCTCTGGTGAGCCTCGCCGATCCGACGGCAGCACCCAATCCAGAAGTGCTGGTTAATATTGTCGGCAATCGGGCGCGGGCCACGGCATCGGCACCGAACGGGCTGCCCTATATCGCTGCCGGTAACTACGGCTCGGGTCGAGTTATCGCCACCGCAGGGGACTCGGGCTGCGATATCAACGACTACACGGGCGGCGTGCGCACACCCTCTGGCGGAAACTCCGGCGCCTACTGCGGGGAAAACCTGCTCGCTGCCCACGCGGAAGATCTGAAGTTCCTCTACAATGTAGTGGCCTGGGGGAGTGCCAACAATCAGTACCGCAAGGATCCCCGCCGCACCGGCTCTTCCTTTGAGGCGATTGGTGCGCCGCTGGTGCCCGCATTTCAAGTAGGCGCACTCGATGCACTCAGCTCAACCACCGCACCGCTTGTGGCAAAGGGAGTTGTCTACGCCACAGGACTGGACGCCTCAAGCACTCCCTCGGTGCGTGCCTACAATGCGCACCCCTCGCTGGTGAGCGGCGACAAGGGAATTCCTGACCTGGCGCTGGGCAAATCGCACGACGAGCTCTGGCGCTGGAATGGTGCGGGAACCATGCCCTCGTCGCCCACCCTCGGAACGGTCTACAATTCTAGCACGACCTCTTATGCTGATTTTATCTTTGTGACCCTGAGCAACGGCACGCTGGTAAAACTTACCGCGCTTCTAGCGGATAGCTTTGGCAATATTGCCCCCGCTCCCAACACTGCCACCAACCCTGCCGTGACTAGTGGTACTTATGCCGGGCCCGGAGGAGCGCCGATGGCAGCTCCCGCGCCACTTCTTCATGATGGCAAAATCTACGTGGTAGAACCCAATGGTCTCGTGCGCTGTGTGGACGCGGCCTCGATGACGACACTCTGGTACTCGTACGCCGTGGCGCAGGATCCCGTCTACCATCCGACGGGTTCGCCGAGCTTGGGCTACACACGACTCGCGATCACGAATAATAGCGCGAATGGGAATCTGGCTCAGCTCACGGGTAGCAGCGGACGAACGGGAGTTGCGGCAAGCGCCAGCGGGAGCAGCAATGATTTAATGCTCTACGTGCCGGTCTGGCAGGAGAATCCTAGCGGTGGCATGACCCTCAGGACAATGGCCTACTGGCTGGGAGCACGTCACGAAGTCATACTGCGTGACCCGATACCCGGTGATTTCCCCACCCGCGCGGCTCAGGGAACACCTAACAACAAGCAGTATGTTGCGATGCCTTCCGCCCTGCCGTTCCTCAAGCCCGTGGTACGTGTCTATACGAATAGCTACGACGGGATGGGCAACCTGATCTACACCGCTCAGGACAACATGAACGCGGGACGGATCAGCCCCAATTTTATAGGGCAGTTTGTGGATCAGAACGGCCTCGTCCGTGTCCGCGACGGGGCGAACAATCCTCCCAGCCGCGGAACAGTCGGGCCGGGGACTCCTGATAACGCACTTGTCTCCGTGGACTACGATGTTTTCTATGTGACCACCAGTGCCACACCGCCTGCCCTGGCGACGCAGGGTGATGCCTCGCGTAATCCGGGAATTCGCGTGAATGGTTACCAGGGAGGCGGCGAGGGAATCGCCATGACCCCCGATGATATTCTGGTGAGCGCTTTCAAGTATGTTGGCCAGAGCAATAGTGGGACGCCACAGCCACACACGGTTATTTCAGG
>NZ_JAYUPA010000986.1:0-2724 GCF_043760365.1 Armatimonas sp. | reverse complement strand
TTGGGCGTCATCAGTAGCCTTCGGCTGCAAAGCCCGTTCCGGGCTACCGAATCCCCAGCCCGGAACGGGCTTTGCGGCGGAACGCCATTGCAGACGCCGGTTTCCAACCGGCGGCGAAGCGATTCATGAAAAAGGCTCATTTGTTTCACGATAGTTTAGAGTCCGGGAAGCGAGGCAAGAAGCGCATGGCCGGTAGGCAGGGAACCGACAGCGGCTTTTCGGTAGGCGATAAGGCGTGCGCGAAGGGCCTTTGCCTGCTTCGTGCGGCTCTCGCGCGTGCTCTTTGCGGCGTTTTCCGCTCCGGCAAGCGCGGTGTAGGTAGCCTTGAGGCCCGTGATATCCGTAGTAAAGTTTGCTTGCGTGTAGCCAATCGGCAGGACGAGCGGCGCGGTGAAGCCTGCGGGGGGGGCTGTGTTGACGCGCTCCCAGAGATTCTCCATGTCCTCTAGTACCTGTATCCAGGTCTCAGGCGGGGCACTTGGACTGGGTATTAAAGGGAGTGCCGCCGCAATATCGGTGCCATCGAGCTTTCCCAGAACAGCATTTCGAAACTGCTTGAGCCGCGCACTCTGTAACTTTTGTTTTGCGGAGCGCTGGGCACGAGCCATTTGCTGGTTATTGTTGGCGCTGACAAGCGCTGTGAGCGTTGCCTCCAGAGCATCACGATCTGTCTTGAGGTTGACAATTGTGTAGTCAGCTTTTAAAACAAGAGGTGACGCACCGAGCACAGCATTTACCTGTGCCCAGTGAGAAAGAAACTTATCAACAACACGAACATACTCTGCATCTGAAAGAATTGCCATGATCCAAACTCCTTTTAACTCTATTCTACCAGACAATTACTAAGCTTCACCAAACAGTTACTAAGCTTCACCAGACAGTTACTAAGCTTCACCAGACAGTTACTAAGCTTTACTAGAAAGTTACTAGATTCTACCAGAGACTTACCAATTGGCAAACCAGACCACATAGTCCCTGAGAGGCTGGTAGTTTGCCGAGTCAGTGTCTGTCGCCTCCAGCTCGCAAAGAGGCAGGATGTAGTTTGAGTGCCCCACTTTGACCTTGACCAGAATACCGTAGTGCTCATCTACATAGTCCACTGCCACGACCTTGACCACACTGCCCACCGCAACCGGCCCCTGACCGCTCTCATCTCCCATCGCTTCTTCCCGGCACGCTTCAAAAGGAAAAGTTAGAGCGGTTGCGAGATGGTGCTCCCAGGCTTGCAAACACGCCTGTGTCGAAGTATCCTCCAGCGGCCCCAGAAGCGCACTAATACCAGGGTTTTCCTCAGCGAGATAGTCCCAGCGGTGGCGCTTCTCCAGCACCGCATGAACCGCTTCCGCCTCGGCAATCGTCCCACGCGGCTCTGCCTTAGAGACATCGGACCAGCTGAGAACAATAGAGGCCCACTCTAAGCCGTCTTGCTCCAACTCATAAATATGGGCATCGGGTAGTGCCTCCAGCGAGAGCTGATCCCAGACAATCTCCACCATCTTCTCCTCAGGGTAAATATCTTTGATCCAGCCCTGCCAGCCGCCCAGAGCCACTGTGGGATAATCAGGACATATCACCTCAGGATTAACGATAACCGTATCTCCCACACCAAACCCAGATGTGTTGACAGCCTTCATCCGGGTCATTTCTATTTTACGTTTTGTCTTTTTCATGTCCTCTGTATTTCTCAAGCACTGCCCCAAACCCTCCTTTGCTTTAAGGGAGGGTGCCGAGGAACGAGGCGGGTGGGTTCTGGCGGGTGGGTTCTGGCGGGTGGGTTCTGGCGGGTGGGTTCTGGTAAAATGCTCCCATGCAATCTGCTGCTGAGTGGAGACGACGTGCGGAGTCGCTGGAGAAGGCGGGCAAGTTCGCCGAGGCGGCGGATGCCTACCGCAAAGAGGCTGCGATCTATAAAAAGAACGGGGATACCGAAGGCGCAAAAGTCGAGGAAGCCAAAGCGGCTCGCCTCTCTAGCAGTGTCCAGCTCTTTGCGCATCTTCCAGGACTCGCGCCCAAGATTCCCTCGCCGCTTGCCAAGTGGGAGCCGCCCTCGGGCTGCTATTTAGGCGGTTTTATTGATCGTGATGAGCGCCTTTCCTCCACGTTTCAGGACGAGAACTTCCAGAGCCACGAAGACCCCGACGCGTTTGGAGAGAAAACCGGCAAGAAGCACGCCAGTGTCTTTTGTTACGTGAGCTACGGGCGGCCTTTCCCGAAAAAGTGGGTCGCACGGCTGAAAGCGCAAGGGGTCGCGCCGCATATTGCCTGGGAGCCCAACGACGGCCTACAAGTCGTTCAACAAAACACCTACTTGCGCCAGTTCGCCCAGGACGCCGCCGAGGCCGACTGCCCGATCTTTCTGCGCTACGCCTCCGAGATGAACGGTGACTGGACTCGCTACGGTGGCGATGCAAACGCGAACGAGTATATTGTCAAGTGGCAGCTCGTGCGGCAGGTCTTTGCCCAGATTGCACCCAATGTCGCGATGGTCTGGTGTGTGAATGTGATCCCCGAGAAGAACATCACCAAGTTCTACCCCGGCGATGCCTACGTGGACTGGGTGGGAATTAACTTCTACTCCGTGCCGTTCTACGACAACAATGTCACGCGTCCCGGACTGGCAGACAATCCAGCAGACTATTTGAAGTACGTCTACGCCACCTACGCCCCCAAAAAGCCCCTCGCCATCTGTGAGTTTGGCGCGTCGCACCTCTCGAAAGCCGACGG
>NZ_JAYUPA010000985.1:0-2727 GCF_043760365.1 Armatimonas sp. | reverse complement strand
GGCTGCTGCGCGACCCCAAACGCCAGGAGCCCGCCATCGAGATCAAGGCCGTCCAGCAGTTTATCGCTCCCTTGAGCAGCAGCTTTCTCAAGGCGGCGGGGACAACTTGGCTACGGCTCGACCAGCACTTATTTCGCTACGATGCCAAACAAGATACCTGGCTCGCGGAGGGGCTGGCCGATAGCGTGAGTGCTGAAGGCGAGGCGGCGCTCTGGAAGCAAGCGGGGCCGCCGCAGTGGCGCTTCGAGAGCGCCGAGGCACTGCGGCTGCGCGGGGAAGTCGCGCGGTGGAGCGCGGTAACCGGCTGGCAGAAGCTGGAGCTCGGCGAGAGCGCACTGCAGGCGGGCAATAGCGTCCTCTTCCACGACGGAGCCCTCTGGCTCACGGGAGTGGGGGCGCTCCGTCTGCCACGGAGCGCCTGGCACCTCAAGTGAAAAATCAGTTCCTACAGGCCTCGGCCCACTAAAATAAACGCGGCCCAGTAGTACGGGTGCTCACGTTGGGGCGTGCGGCGCTGCTGTTGCGCCGCGTGGTGTAGGGCGACGGGCTTGCTCTGGCCACGCTTGAGCGCGGTGTAGAAAGCCTCCATCCAAACGACAGTGGCATCATCGGCCACGGACCACTGGCTCAGCACAAGATTGCGTGCGCCCGCCGCCGTGAGCGCCCAGCTTAGCCCACGCACGCCCTCACCCGTGAGAATCTGGCCGCGCGCCGTGTTGCACGCGGAGAGGGTCGCAAGCTCCACCCCGGAGAGATCCAGCCCCATAAGCTCCCGGGCCGTGAGAAAACCATCCTCGCGCAGGGGTTCGCTCGGATCCGAGAGTACCAGGCAGGACAGCGACGGCGCGGCATCGTTGATAAAGGCATGGGCCGCCAGATGCAGCCAGTGGCAGCGCACAGCGGCGGCCTTGACCTGGCTTTCCTGCGCCTGCTTGCCCACCAGCACTTGTGTGCCGGGAAAGAGCCGTGCCAGCGCCTGCACTTCCCGAGTCGTGCCCGGCAGTGCCGCCGCGGCAGCGCCTGCGGGTAAAAAAGCACTCCGCTCTGGCGCGATGATAGGGCGTTCGGGCGCAATTATGGGACGCTCAGGGGCGATAATCGGACGGCTCCAGCCGGAGAGATTCGGCGCGGCCACTGCGAGGAGTGCAGTAGGGCGGGGCGGTGGGGAGGGAAGGGTGCGTAGCGCGTGCCAGAGCGCCCCCGAGAAAGCGTAGCTCAGGGGAATCCCTTCCAAAACGACGGCGAAGGGTACCTCCCAGAGCACACCATCCGGACAGAGAATCACCTGTTCAATGCCACGCAACTGTGGCTCTAGCGGCGTTATCAGCGCCTCGGCAACGGCTTTCGCGGCTTCCTGCCAGGGGCGATCCGGGTGGCTACAGGCATGGCGCAGCCGGGCGATCCGATTCTGGAGCTCGGCCAGCGGCGTCTCCAGTGCGATCAAGACAACACGCTCGCGGCGAACGGCTAGAATCTGTACTTTTTCCAGGCCGTGGGTTGCCCAGACAAAGTCTAAGAGCAGCTCTTTCGGACCGAGCTGTGCTTGAACCTGCGCCAGTGTCGGTTCTGCGGCGGCGTGGCGAAGCGCGGTCTGTGGTACACGGGCGTGGAGCAAGTCGTAGAAGCGTCCCAGGGCGCTCTCCGCATCACGTAGCTCATTCTGGAGTGCCGCAAAGCGCTTCTTGCCCCCAATATCGTTGGCGATCCCCTCACGCACCAGAGCAGCATTGAGCTGTGCACAGCGCGTCCGTAGCGCGGTCTCTTCCAGGCCAGTAGGCGCTTCTTGACTGGCTCGCCCCGCCGCGAGCTGCTCCCGCAGTGCACGGGCCTTGAGCTTCTGTACCAGCCCAAATGCCTCGGAGCTTTTTGCGCGAAGTAGTCCCAGCAGGTGCTCGTAGGGGGCGCGGCTTTCCTGGCGAAACGCCTGGTCGGCGGCATCCAGCCCGGCGTAAGTGTGGCGGTGTTGCTCCAAAATGGCAATCGCGGCGCGGCAGGCAGCGGCGGCCTCGGAGCGCTTTCCCAGTTTTTGGAGTGCCTCAGCATGACGCGCCTGGAAGTACGGCAGGTCACTACGCCAGCCGTGATTCACGCAAAGCCCAATCAGTTCTGTGCAGGTTGCCGCGACTTGCGGCCAGTTGCTCTCATAACCTGCAAAGTCCAGAGATTTTTGTAGTGCCCCCCGCTCCTCCTGCGGGCTCTTTTGCTGCTGCGCCAGCGCCTGGTACTCCCGTAGCAGCTCCCTGGCTTTGGTTTTGTCGCCATAGAAGTACTCAAAAGAGGCAAGTGCGCCCAGAGCCGAAAACCGCTCCGGCCAGAGCTCCCGCAGAACGCAGAGGGCAAGCTGCTGCGCAAAACACTGCCGGGCTTCATCAAGGCGCTTTAGCAGCCCCAGCACACTGGCACGCAGCCCTAGCATCTGTGCTTGCTCACTAAACGAGGCGGTGGGGATAGCTTTGGCCAGCAGTGCCACCGCTTCCGTGTAGGAAGGCGGATCCCCCCAGCCCACCAGGAGATTTGCCTCCCCCCGTAGATTTTTCTCCTGCTGAAGCCGACGGCGATCACGCTCCAAAAAGCCCCGTGCCCGTGCTCTATCTCCCTTGCCCAGATAGGCGCGCATCAGTCGGTTTGTCCCAAGCTCTCCCGCTACTTCGTAGAGCGCAATGGCCTGATCTTGTAGGTGCAGCTCCGTATAGAGATCACCCAGCGCAATTGAGACCGATGCCTCGC
>NZ_JAYUPA010000984.1:0-7704 GCF_043760365.1 Armatimonas sp. | reverse complement strand
AGCGTGTCACGCAGACCATCGCCTGCAACGTGCGCTGGCACTAGTAAATAAAAAAACGCCCCACGAGCCTGGCTCGTGGGGCGTTTTTTTATCCGTTTTCTAGTCGAGCGAGATACCCAGTTTCTTAAGCGCAGGCTCTACTCCCTCAGGAATATCTTTTGACCCCACAAATGTCGCCGCGACATTGCCGTCCTTGTCAATAATGTAGGTTGTCGGAATGCCACTGACATTGAAGAGCTTGCTCGCAATGGACATGGCGTTGTCTTTAGCAGCCACATCAAAGAGTAGCGGGAAACTAAACTTCGCCTTGTTCGCTGGCACCCATTTATCGTAGGCCGCCTTCTCGTCCCAGACACAGACCCCAATCACAGTCACATCGCTGCGCTCCTTGATCTTCTGCCAAGTCTTCTCGATATGAGGCATGGTCTGCATACAGGGACCACACCAGGTCGCCCAGAAATCCATCACGACCACTTTCCCCTTGAGATCGGAGAGTTTTAGGGGCTTGCCCTCAAGCGTGTAGACCGTAAAGTCCGGCGCAGGAGTACCTGTGGTGAGCAAGGGGCGGCGCGGGGCAGCGGCGGCAACTTTAAGCGGCTTGCGCTCACTGGGGATCAGCCCGAGGCGCTCGCCATTCGCGCTGATGCGCGCCTCGTAGACCTTGCCATCAAGCTCGAAGGGAGCACGGGCCTCAATGGTCTGTTTTTTCTTATCATCGCCCTCCAAGATCAGCCAGACGGGGCGCTGGACGGTTTTCTCGGGGAGAAGCTCACCGCGCTGGTTCACCGACTTGCCGTCGTCGTTGAGGCGCTTGTTGTAGAGACCATCAGCATCGTTCTCCACCAGGGTTACTTTGTAGGTCTTCTCGCCTAGCTTTAGCTCACCCATACGGGCCGCCTCACGGTAGTAGAGCAGCGTGTCAACGGAGCTTGAGACAATCCGGTAGAGTGCTAGCCCGTAGTCTGCCGTGGTTTCCTGGTTGTTGCGCCCACCGTACGTGGCCTTGGCGACGAAGCTATTTGTTCCGTAGACCGTCCGTTCCTGCGCCTCATTTTTCTTGGTCCACTTACCATCGCCATCGTCGGTCAGGTCGCCGTTGCCGTTGGCATCGAAGTACATCTTGAACTCACCGCCCGCGGGCTCATCCACCACAACAACATGACCAGCCTTGGGGCCACTTCCGAGCTTGATCACCGCGTAGCGCGGCTTTCCTGCGTAGGTGGGCTCTTTGATGACCCCCTCAGGTTTTGTCTCACTCAGCTCCGTGCGAATCGGCATGTAGCCCAGCTTCAGCTCTTTTGCGCCGTCTGCTTTCAGGGTCAGTTGCGCCTGTGCGACGGGTGTCACCCGCTGTGCTTGCTGCTGCACCATCAGGGCGATCGGCAAAATCAGTGCTTGTAATATCATCTCTCAAGTTCCTTTCAGGTCCGCTCACTCTCGCGGGAGTCCACCCAAACCATCAATAAAATCACCGGAAGTTGCTCCTCGGTTGCCTCATCGGCAGGGCCGTAGGAGTGGCGCTCCGCGCTCCAGAAAGTCGCTGCGTCGCCTTCACCCAGCTCATAAGTGCGTCCTGCAACCGCGACTTTAGCGGAGCCACGCAGGCAAAAAACCAGCTCCTCACCCGGGTGTGTGGTTGACTCGCTCTCTCCGTAGAGCTCCATAATCGCCGCATTGACACGCCCTCCGGGGAGGCGGCAGCGTAGCGACGAGAGCAGTACCGACTCATCGGCGGCGAGGGGTTCGCGCCCCTCTTCCGCCCGTGCATGCAGCGCAATCGTCTGAGCTTCGTCGGGCTCAGGCTGTGTGAGCTGAGCGACATGCACTCCCAGCGCCTCACAGACCCGGTTGAGTGTCGAATACGAAGGGGTCAGCCCTTTTTCCAGCCGTAAAATCGTGTTCTTATTGACTCCAGCTTTATCCGCCAGGTCACGAACCGAGAAGTTCTGGCGCTGGCGAATGCGCTGAATGCGCGCCCCAAGCGTCTGTGGATCCATAGGGCTTCAGTGTAGCCTATCCCCTCTACAGTGTCAATTAGTTCAGACAGTCTTAAGTCCAATGAGCGGCAGTATCTTCTGATTCACCACCAAGCCGAACATCACCAGAAAGAACGTTATGGAGAGAATCAGCAGGACTTGCTTGAGTGGTGTGGGATGCAGTGAGTGCGGCAGGAAGCGCCGATTAACAATCAGCGTGTGGATCATGGTGATCGCAATCGAGAGGTTTGCCAGGCTCCCTCCGATCACCATCATCTTGCTTGCAGAGAGCCCCGGGATCGCGAAGGCAATCAGGCCGTAGGTGACATAGGCCGCTGCAATCGAGTAGTAGACCCGGTTGGCCTTGTGCGTGTCTAGCTTGCGTGCCCAGTCCGTGCCTGACCAGATCACATCCGTCCACTTGCGCGCCGTGGCATCTATCACGTAGAACTGGCCGGGGATGAGAATGGCGAGGGCACAGAGCAGAATTACCGTCCCCACGAGCGGCCCGCGCACCGCACCAATGTCCTGCGCCAGCGCTGCCGCCCAGCGCCACTGATCACTACCGTCCACGTTGCCGATTTTCAGGTACTGTGCACCGAGTAAACACGGCAAGAGCACCCCGATAATCGCGCCCGTTGCCCAGAGCAGCCATTGGTCAATAAGTAAGTACTTAAACCAGCCCGCGAAGCGCCGTGTCGTCTCCGGGCCAGGCCGACAGATCACGCCAATGTGCTGTAGCGTGAGGTCGTGGTCGCCGGTTGCGGAGGCAATCACTCCCACTTTACTGCCCATCCCCCAGCCTTTCTCACGGACAAAATTGCTCACCATCAGATTGCCCAGCCCTCCCACACCTGCAAAACCCGCTAACCCCGCCACAATGCTCCAGTCAATATCGGGCTGGCCGCTGGCATCCCGTGGGATTCGGGTAAAGTCCACCATGCCCCCTACCACCCGCAACCAGGTATCACCCGAGACGAAAAAGATCGAGCAGGCAGTCATGCACACTAACAGAAAGATCAGCTTCCCGGTAACCACCACTTGCACGGTATCGAAGATCTTCTTGCCAAAGAGCGAGAGCGCCGCACAGGAGAGAAAGACAATGTAGCTCACAAGACGCACTGTATCAACGGGAATGGGGTCATTGGGACCAAGGCGCAGCCACGCGACAACTAGAACTTGGGCGGAGAGCCCAGCGAGCGTGGGAAACCAGCCGGCAAACTCTAATAAAATATAGAACCCAATCCAGAACTTGGGGCCGGGCTTGCAGCGCAGAAAGCCCGTCATGATCGGCTCGCCCGTACAGAGCGTGTAACGCATCACCTCAGTATTGAGCATGACTTGCGCAAGAATGGAGAGGAGCGCCACCCAGAGCAGTGCTCCCTGGTAGCGCGCCGCCACCTGCGGCCCCATGATCAGCTCACCCGTGCCAATCGCGCCGCCCGCCAGCACCAGACCGGGGCCAACAAGTTTCAGCAGATTCTTAAATGTAAAGGGCTTCGGCTCCGGGAGCTCGTCCACTTTCCACGCGGGCAAACACCCTGGATCGGGGACTTCTTCGTCAGGAATATCACTCATGCGGTTGACTTTTTTACTCGACATACAGAAATTCATTGGCGGCAAGAAGAGTTTGGCACCAGGCGGCCCAGGCACGCTCGACAGGTACTACTTGCGCGGCGCGGGAAAGAAAGCGCTTGGCAGTGTTGATCTCGCCGGGAAGCGGCAGGCGCTGGAAAGCCCGCTGGTAAGCCGCACGAATTTTAGCGTCGTCACTGTCACCCGTCAGGGACTTTTCGAAGGCTTGTGCCTGCGCCATCACCAAAGGGCTGTTGAGGAGGTAGAGTGCCTGTGGCGAGACTGTGGTGGCGAAACGCTTGGCATTGACCATACTCGGATCGCCAAAGTCAAAAGTACCAAAGAAATCATAGACGGCGTTGCGGATCACGGGGAGGTAGATCGCACGGCGCGGGGCATCGTACTGGGCTTTATTTGCCGACTGGTCGTTGGTAACATAGTCATAGTTCTTACTGCTGAGCAGCGTGCCGCCCATAGTCGTATCCAGCGTCCCCGCAACAAAGAGCAGGCTATCACGTAGTGGCTCGGCGTCTAACCGTCGCCGGTTCTGCCGCCAGAGAAGCTTGTTCTCGATGTCTTTTTTCTGCCCCACGGGATCGGAGTAGCGGCTCGTGCGCTGGTACGTGTCGGTGAGCACGATACGCCGGATGAGCTGCTTCGTGCTCCAACGATCGTCTTCTACAAACGAGACCGCGAGATAGTCAAGAAGCGCGGGGTTGGTGGGCTTGTCGCCGCGTAGGCCCCAGTTGTCCGCGGTTCCGACCAGCCCCTCACCAAAGAGCGCCTGCCAGACCCGGTTCACGGCAACACGCGCTGTCAGAGGATGCTCTGGCCGCGTCAGCCACAAAGCCAGCTCTTTCCGACCGCTCGCTTTGGGCTGCTCCAGCGGCTGGCGCGTGCCACCACAGAGCACCGACGGAAACCCGCGCTCGACCAGATCTCCCAGAGTCTGGGTATCGCCTCGGATATGAACTTTAACATCCTCGATCTTGGTTGCCTCGGTCACGCACATCACACTGGATCCCACAGGCTTTTTTGCATCGAGCGCCTTAAGCGCCTCTTGCGCTGTCTTTAGTGATTTTTCCGCACCGGTGAGATCGGGGTCGGTGCCAGAGCCATTGGCGGGAATAAGTGCGATGCGTGAGAAGTGCGGGATGGCTCCGTTGCGCTCGATACGAACCGTGCAGAGCCCAGGCTCCAGCGGCGCCACGCCTGCCGACTCCCAGCGCTGGTCTTCCTCTTGCCAGCCGCCCGTCACGCCCACCGCGATCTTCTTACCGACATTTTTACCGGCAACACTCAGCACCACGGGCCGCGACTCCTCGGCGGCGTAACGCAGGTAGATCTTGTAGCGGCCCGCTGCTGGCACCGTGAAGTCCCACTCCGCGACGCTCGGGGAGCCGTCACTGTTGATACTCTTGGGGCCGTAGTTCTCTTTGCCCAGATGCTCCCCACGCACAAACGCCGACGCGTCCGCGAGCAGGGCCTTTCCGCTGCCATTGAGTGCCTTGTCTAGCTGTTTCTTCGCCTCGTCCACCGCCTGTTTTGCCGGCCCCGATGCCTTGTCATATGCCGCTTGCTCCGCCTTCATATTGGGGTTTGCGAGAGGACGCTCATACCACTTAGCAACCGTGTTCAGGGTCTCCATCGTGCGGGTGGACTTGAAGATCCCTGCCAAGGCGTAGTAGTCTTTGGTGGCGATAGGATCGAATTTATGGTCGTGGCAGCGGGCGCACGCAACCGTCAGTCCAATGACGGACTTGGTCACCACCTCGATCTGCTCGTCCACAATATCCATCACCATTTTTTCTTTATCGGGCTCCGCCAGCACTTTGGGACCGAGCACGAGGTAGCCCGTCGCCGTCAGTCGGCTCGCGTCTTCGTCCTCGTTGCCGGTGAGCAAGAGATCCCCCGCAATTTGCTGCTGAATGAACTGGTTGTACGGCAGATCCCGGTTCAGCGCCCCGATCACCCAGTCTCTATAGCGCCAGGCATTGGCATGGGCGGTGTTTTCATCTAGGCCGTTGGAGTCAGCGTAGCGTGCCACATCTAGCCAGTGCCGCCCCCAGCGCTCTCCAAAGAATTTTGAGGCAAGAAGCCGATCCACCTGCTTAGTGTAGGCATTGGGCGCTGTGTCCGACAGAAAACCCGCCATCTCGCTCGGCGTGGGCGGAAGCCCAATCAGATCAAAGCTCACCCGGCGCAGAAGCGTGCGTTTATCTGCTTGCGGCCCCGGGGCGATCCCCTTTTTGGTGAGCGCCCCCAGCACAAACGCATCAATGCCACTTTTCTCCACGGGCGGCTCCAGCGGGCGCACAGGCGCGATAAACGACCAGTGTTTACCAATTCCTGCCCCTCCCCCCCGTCCGACGGGGGAGACTTGCGGCCAGCCCGCGCCATCTGTGACCCACTGCGCAATGCTAGAAATCTCCGTATTGCCGAGCTTGCCACTGGGCGGCATCACGGGCTTTGCGCCCTCGCCACGCATCCTGCGCAGTGCGTCTTGCGCTTTTGCCAGCGAGATCGGTTTGGTCAAGTCCAGCCCTGCCTGCGGCGACTTGCCACTGTGACAGATACCACACTTAGCAAGCAATAAAGGCCGCACTTTAGCCTCGAAGTGCACCGATTGTGCAGGCGTGAGCTTCGTGGTTTGAGGATTAGACTGAGCAAGTGCAAAACCCATTAGGCCTAGCGCGGGAATGGCGGCGGCAAGCAGCGATAACTTCATGGTGTTATTATAGCCTCAATAGCACTGATTCTGCGGAAGCTGGACTTTATCCCCGTCTGAGAGCCCAGTTCGTCAGCCCCGGTGCAATTGTCTTCTCCTCTTTGACAACAAAACCTCGACGTGTGTAGAAACGAACATTCTGCTCCGTTTGGGTTTCCAGATAGACCGGGAGCCCTTGGGCCTCCGCGCGCACAACGCCCTGCTCGAGAAGCGCTCCCCCGATCCCCTTCCCGTGTGCGGCGGGATCCACGGCAAGAAAGAAGAGATACCAGTGCTTCTCTGGCGCGTGTGTTGTATGCATCTGTGTGAGGACGTGATCAATTTTCAGCAGCCTGGGCAACGCCCAACCCAGCTCCAGAGCAAGCGGAACAAATCCCGTCTGGAGCATGCGTGGGAAAGTCAAGTGCTCCCTACCCGGCGGCAACCAGAGCGCCACTCCCGCGCCCTCAGCAGCGATCTCGAGGACACCAAAGCGCACCGCATAGTTTACAGCCGCACGGTGCAGTGCCGTCGCTGCACGAGCACGGTGTTTTTTCTCACTCAGGAGAGAGCCGAGGATCGGATCAGTATCAAAAGCACGATCAAGCACTCGAATCAGTGCGCTTGTTTCCTCAGGTGTCATTTTTTCGGCGCGAAGTTCAGACAGACCGAGTTAATGCAGTAGCGCTCGCCAGTTGGGGTCTGCGGCGCGTCGGGAAACACGTGCCCTAGATGTGAGTGACAGCCCGCACAGAGCACTTCGACCCGCCGCATTCCCAGAGTGTTGTCCTCGTGCCGGATAATCCGATCCTGCTCCAGGGAGTCAAAGAACGACGGCCACCCGCAGCCGCTGTCAAACTTCGTGGTGGAGTCAAAAAGAGGCGCACCGCACGCCGCGCAGGCATAGACACCCTCGCCTTTATGGTTCCAGAACTGCCCGGTAAACGCTCGCTCCGTCCCCGCTTGCCGCAGGACTTTGTACTGCTCGGGTGTCAGTTGCGCCCGCCACTCTTCGTCGGTTTTGTCAATCTTATCCATCATGCGCTTATGATACCTAATTCTCCGCCCCGATGAACCGGGGCGTCTTATTGACGGCTCCGCCGACACGAAGGCCACTTCGGGCCATAACCAATCTGGATCGGGATGGGCGGCACGCACTTTGTGTCCGAGGCACGAGGATAATAAGACGCCCCGGTTCATCGGGGCGAAACCTATGGGGTATACTTGCTCGTTATGGCTCTGCGTATTCTTCTTTCCAACGATGACGGTATTTTTGCCCCTGGCATTCTCGCGCTCAAAAAAGCGCTGGATGCCGAGGGCTACCAAGTGACGGTCTGTGCACCAGATCGTCCACGCTCAGCAGCCAGTCACGCGATCACGCTCCACAAGCCGCTTAGAGCCGTTGAGACGCGCCTTCCGGATGGCTCAATGGGCTGGGCAGTTTCT
>NZ_JAYUPA010000983.1:0-2733 GCF_043760365.1 Armatimonas sp. | reverse complement strand
CCCACTTGATCGTGCGAGTGTGCTCGCCCTCGATGAGGTTGTGGAACTTGTCGCGCAGCGCCGGATCGTCGCAGCGGTCGGCGTAGAGCTTGGCGGTGGGCAGGTGCGTGCGGGTGAGCTCTAGCTGGGCGTTGTCCACGACGGTCTTAAAGAACGCCCACTCGCGCCAGAGACTCTGCATCAAGGCGAGCTTCTCGGGATTGTCGCCGATATACCACTCTAAAGCACTCCCCAGGCCAAACCAGCCGGGGACGATATAGCGGCTCTGAATCCAGGCGAAGACCCACGGAATGGCCCGCAGGTCGTCCACGCTGGCGAGTGCTTTGCCAGAGCGCGAGACGGGGCGCGAGGCAATCGGGAGCTTGCTGATGTGGGCGATGGGAGTGGCCTGGGCGAAGAACGTCCAGAAGCTTGGGTCGTCGTGAACCATGGCGCGGTAGAACGCGCGGCTCTTTTGCGCCATCTGCTCCAGCACAACTTTTCCCTCCTCGCTTTCCTTGGCCTGGCGCTTGGGGCTGGCGGCCTGAAGCGCGGCATTCACGATCTGCTCCAGGTGCCGGTGCGCAATCGGGGCGAGGCCGTAGCGGAACGAGATGACCTCACCCTGCTCCGTGAAGCGAATCTGTCCGTCGAAGCTGCCCGGTGGCTGGGCGAGAATCGCACGATTTGCCCGTCCACCGCCGCGTCCCACCGTCCCGCCGCGTCCGTGGAAGAGCCGCAGCGTGATCCCCGCCTCGTGGCAAACCGTCGCGATCTTCTCTTGCGTGGCTTGCAAGGCCCAGTTCGCCGCCAGAAAGCCGCCGTCTTTGCTAGAGTCCGAGTAGCCCAGCATGATCTCCTGGAAGTTCTTTCTGGTGACGAGATGTGCCTTGTACTCGGGGATCTTGAAGACATCGGCCATTAAGTCGCCGCAGTTGTGCAGATCATCAATGGTCTCAAAGAGCGGGACAATGTCTAGCTCTCCGGCGAGGCCCACTTCCTTGGCGAGGAGCAGCGGCTCTAGCAGATCACTTGCCCCATGGGTCATGCTGATGATGTAACAGACCACGCTCTGAGGCGAGAGCTCGCGTCGAGCGCGGCGGATCACCTCAAAAACATCTAAAACCTCGCGTGTCTGGGCCGAGAGGAGGGCATCGCGGCTTACCAGAGGCCGGGGCGAGCGCAGCTCCCAGCGCAGTATAGCCACTTTCTCGTCCTCGGAGAGTGCGGAGTAGTTCGCCGTGACGCCTGCCAGAGCGAGTATCTCGGTGACGGCTTTGGCATGGACATCGCTGTGCTGCCGAACATCAAGGGGCGCGAGGTGAAATCCGAAGCTGCGCGCCTGAACGACTAAGTCCGCCATGTCTCCGGCATCCGCCACGGAGCCCGCGTGGTTGCGGCGCAGGGCATCTTGCACCAGCGTGAGATCGTCAATAAATGCCGCATCGCTGGCGTAGGCATACGGAGCATTGTTCAGCGTCGCCAGGAGCCGGACGTGAACGCAGAGCAGCTTCAGCACATACGGCTCCCCGATATGGCGCAGGCGGCGACTCTCGGGCAGGGGGACTTCGGCCAGATCGCGCTCTACCGAGGCCAGTAGTGGATCATTTTCAGCCACGCGCTTCACCGAGAGCGTGAGGGCGCGGCGGACATTTTCGACGCGCTCCGCAAAGAACTCCAGCGCGATTCTTCTATGCTCTTTGAGTGTCTCCCAGGTGATCTTCGCCGTTACATTGGGGTTGCCGTCGCGGTCTCCCCCCACCCACGAGCGGTAGCTCACAAAGCAGGGAACCGTGAAGGTCGCCTCAGGGTAGCTCTCGGCAAGGGCGCGGCGCAGGTCGGTGTGGAGCCACGCCACCACTTTGAAGATCGTGCGCTCAAAGAAATACAGCGCGTTGCGTGCCTCTTCCGGAACCGTGATGGGCGTGATGCGAATCTCATCGGTCTGCCAGAGCTCGGTGAGAGCGCGGCGCAGGTTCTCATCGGCGCGCACGCTCGGGTTGCCTTCCAGTGGCTGGTCTAAGTGCGAGCCATCGGCGGTCTGTGAGCGCAGAGCCAGCCCCTCGGCGACGCGTAGTAATTTGTCGAGCACCGCCCGGCGGCGCGCTTCGGTGGGATGCGCGGTGAGGGTGGGGCAGATCTCGATTTGATTGAGGATTTTTTGCACCTCGTCCGCGCTCAGCCCCTGCTCTTTAAGCCGCTGCACGCCCTCACGGATAGACTCCGAGCGCGGCTCCGCGCGGCCCCGGTTCACACGCACGATCTCTTTTTGCTCCGCCGTGTTAAGAAGCTGAAAGAGCACTGTCACCGCGCGCAAAAGCCGTGCGCAAACCGCCGAGTCCATCAGCTCCGGAATCGCTTCGAGCAGCTTTGTGGGGGTCATTGCGTCTTCGTGGGCTGTCTCCATTAGCTTGCGAGAGAGTGCGACAAACGCCGCGCCTTCCTGCTCGGCCAGCACTTCGGAGAAAAGCGTTTCGAGGCGCTCGATATCGTCGGAGAGAGGGACAGGCAGCCCGCAGGCATGGGGCTGGAGCCCGGCGATTGTGAGGGAGGGCACGGAAGGGGAGGACATGCCGCCATTGTATCGCGGCTTGGTTTCGTTGGGGTTTCGGAATTTGTTGGAGTTTCGAGGGGGTGTATTGTTTTTCGAGGGGATGTATTGTTTTTCGAGGGGACAAGTCCCTCTCGCTGAGGGCTTCGTTCGTTCCTCTCTGCGCCGGTCACCCTCACGGGTGGGGGAAGCGCTTAGCGAGA
>NZ_JAYUPA010000982.1:0-7736 GCF_043760365.1 Armatimonas sp. | reverse complement strand
TTTGCTGAAATTTGTTTTCCGCTTTACTTTGTTGGAGCGGAGTGTTTAGCCAGAAGGTGAGTATTATCATGGTGTGGGAAAGTAGCAACGGGGGGAACTTCTGGACAGATGAAGATAAGAAATTTCGTCTGTACGCACAGCAGCGGGTGCTTGTTGCCCGACAACGGCGTGTTTATCAATTTAAGCGACGGGCTCTCTGGGTTGCTCTGACAGTGGCCGGAGTCGCTCTAGCAGCCACGGTGGCGCGCTCAGCGGCTCCTCTGAGGGATAAAACAGCGCAACGGCTGCCTGAGATCAACTCCACAGAAGTGGTCACCGTCGCACCAGGAGACTCCCTGTGGAGTATCGCCCGGCGCTACAGTGTACGTGGAACTTCAACCATGGACAATATTGCCATCATCTCTACCCTCAACGGAGACATCAGCGGCAAGCTAGAGCCAGGCCAGCGCCTTGTCGTACCCGCAGCCACCCCCTAACCCCCGCAAGCGAGGGAATCCGATACCGATAGGGAGAGGGGGATGCGATACAATAGCCGCGTTATGGCGAAAACCCCCTCCCCTTCTTCCCGACGAGCAGCTCGTGAGACGGCACTGCGTATCCTCTACATGATGGAGGTAGGCAAGACTCCACGCGATATTGCCCAACAAGAGACTGTCGCGGCCAATAAGCTTGAGGAGGAGGCGGCGGAGTTTAGCTGCCTGTTGGTTGATGGCACCCTCTCCCACCAAGATGACGCCGATGCCGCTATCGCACAGCATTCTACACACTACCCTCTCAATCAACAAACCATCGTGGATCGCAATATTCTGCGTATCGCGACAACCGAAATTCTCTTCGGGCTCTCCGGGGCACCCGATGGCGTCGTCGCCAATGAGGCCGTGGAGCTTGCTAAAAAATACTCTACCCCTGAGGCCGCTAAGTTTATTAATGGCGTCATTGGTGGGCTGATTCGTTCCCGTGAAAGCGACGATACAGTCACAGAAGAATAAACGAAGACAGGGTACAATGCTGTACCGTGTCCGAACCTCTTATTCTCGATGGTGCCACTACAGCCAAGGCGATCCGCGCCGAAGTGGCCACACGCACTGCAAAGCTTAAAGAAGACTACGGCATCACGCCCGGTCTCGCTGCGGTGCTTGCAGGCGACAATCCCGCCTCCCTTACCTATGTCTCGATGAAGCGAAAGGCCTGCGCCAAAGTGGGCATCACTTCCTTTGAACACGTCTTTGGGAACGATGCGACCCAGGAAGAAGTCCTCGCCTGCATCCACAGCCTCAACGCGGACCCGACAGTCCACGGGATTCTCGTGCAGCACCCCATGCCCAAGGGCTTGGATGAAGACGAAATTCTTGGCACTGTAGACCCGGCCAAAGATGTAGATGGCATCGGGCGAGCCAGTTTAGGCGATCTTGTTCTCGGCCACCCCAGCTTTGTGTCTTGCACCCCGCAGGGCATGATGACTCTGATGAAACGCTACGGTATTGATCCGGCTGGCAAGCACGCCGTGGTGATCGGGCGCTCGGTGATTTTAGGCAAGCCGATGGCCATTGCGCTTCTCAATGCCAATGCTACCGTCACGATCTGCCATAGCAAGACCCAGAACCTCGCCGAGTTCACCCGCCAGGCCGATATTCTGGTCGCCGCCGTGGGCCGCCCGGAGCTGATCACAGGCGACATGCTCAAACCCGGCGTCGTGGTGCTAGACGCGGGCTACAACCGAGTCGAAGGCCGTGGCCACGATGTCGGCGACTGTCACTTTGAGAGCTGCGCCGCCGTGGCGAGCGCCATCACACCCGTCCCCGGCGGTGTCGGCCCGATGACCATCGCCACGCTTCTAGAGCAGACCGTGGTAGCAGCGGAGCGTTGGGCGAAAAAAATACCGGGGTAACTCAGAATAGGTCGTTTTGGTAACGTTACAAGTAACGCAAGTAGGGCATAATGTTCTCTGAGGTTACTATGAAAAACACCTGTCACTTTTTGCTCGCTGGAGCAGCTCTCTGCCTGGCCATTGGCGCATTTGCGCAAGGTAAAGCCGCTTTCTATCGCCAGCGCGATCTCCAGCTCAGTCCTGTCCTTAAGCTCAAGCTTGAGAGTCTGCGCACTGAGATCAAGCAACGGGGAGGCACGTTCCGCATCGCCCATACCAGCGCCACCGAGCTTCCCGACTCTAAACTTTTTGGTCTCAGCAACACAACCCTCTCACCCAGTGTCCTTCGTCAGCAAAACGCCGATGCCGTCAAGCTACTGGAGGCGGAGCGCCGCGCGGTAGATGTGGCGCTCCTCAAAGACCCCTCGTTGCGACTGAAAATCCCAATTTTCCGCCTGGCTCCTACGCCCAAACTGGGAAAGTGGGACTGGCGTGCGGCGGGAGAGGTAACCAATGTGCGCCAGCAGCTCGGCGGTACGTGCTGGGCCTACGGCCCAGCAGCGGCGTTCGAGGCCTCCATGCTGGTGCGCAACAACCAGCCCACAGATGTCTCCGAGCAGTATTTGATCAGCAATAGTGGTGCGGGAGTCATCAACTATCCGCCCGGCGGTGACCCCGGCAAGACCATGACTTACCTCGTCTCCGGGGGAACGGTAAGCGAGACAGAAGTCCCTGATACCGGCGTGCAGGGCACTCCCGACCCGGCGCGTTTCAAGCCGTACCGAGCAATCTCCTGGGGAGTGCTGGCCGAGGGGGGTAAAGCAAGCGTAGCGCAGCTCAAGCAGGCGCTCTGCGAGCACGGCCCCATCACCACGTGCCTCAATGCGGGAGGTGCTTTTGGCAGCTACGGCGGCGAGGCAACCGTGGTCAACGACGGCCTAGAGAACGCGGGCATCACCCATGTCGTGCTTCTTATTGGCTGGGACGATAGCAAGCAGGCATGGCTCATCAAGAACTCCTGGGGCGAGAACTGGGGCGATGAGTGCGGCTACGGAACGAAAGGCGGTTATGCCTGGGTAAAGTACGGCTGTCGCAATATCGGCTCCTACTCTATGTGGGTTCATGCCTATCCGATTTTTGTTGACTTTGCGGAGCTCACCAAAGCCTTCAAGGATCTAAAAATTGATATCAACCGGATTAAGCTTGTTCCCAACATTCGCTAAACTTCCTCAGCAGGTACAATAGCGGCGTCATGTCCTTTGACCTAGATCGTTACACACTAGAGCGCGTCGCCCACGTCAGCGACGCGCTCGCTGTTTTCTGCCCCCCCGACGGCTCGCAGCTCCGCGAGGCGATGCGCTACTCGCTCCTGGCAGGTGGCAAGCGGCTTCGTCCACTGCTGTGCATCGCCGCCGCCGAGGCCGTGGGAAGCAATATCGAAGGGGTTCTCCCCGCTGCTTGCGCTCTGGAGATGATCCACACGTTCTCCCTAATCCACGACGATATGCCCGCAATGGACGACGATGATCTTCGGCGCGGCCTGCCCACCTGCCATGTAAAATACGGCGAAGCGTTGGCAATTCTGGCAGGCGATGCTCTGCACGCCCTGGCCTTCGCGGTAGCCCCAACCCACGCCCCGCTCTTTGCTCAGGCTTGTGGCCAAATGTGCCAGGGCCAGGCCGAGGATCTGGAAGCCGAGGGGAAGTCTATCACGCTGGGGCAGCTCCAGCGTGTTCATGCCCACAAGACCGGAGCGCTTCTACGAGCCAGCGTGCTTGCAGGAGCCTACGGCGCTCCGGCCCATCAGCAAAGTTCTCTCTCGCACTACGGCGAGTGCATCGGCATGGCCTTTCAGATCGTGGACGATATTTTAGACGTGACGGGCGACGATGCGACTCTGGGAAAGCCCGCAGGCTCGGATCTCAAGCACGATAAAGCCACGTACCCCAAGCTCGTTGGCCTCGACGAAAGCAAGCGCCTCGCACGTGCCGCCGAACAGGAGGCTCTGGAGGCACTAGAAATCTTCGGACAGTCTGCTGAGCCGCTGCGCGAGATCGCCCGCTATATCGTCGAGCGCAACACCTAAACGAAAACGAGTGGTTGAAAACCAACTCGCTAGAGGCTTCGCCGGGCACTCTCCGAGTGCGTAAACTTGGTTTCCTGACCCGGAGGGTCACCCGCGAAGCACTGAGCGAGACCAACTTGTTGCCTCGTCCTCGTTTGTGCTAGAGCTGGTGGCTCTCAGGCTGGAGCGTGAGTTCCCCCAGCACAAGGTGCGCGGGCTGTGTGAGGGCGTAGAGAATCGCCTCAGCGGCATCAGTGGCAGAGAGCATCTTGTCGCGCTGAACTTTCATCTCGATAGCGGGATTGTCGTAGAACGGGGTGTCCACACCGCCCAGATAGAGCCCGGTCACTTTGATGTTATGTCGCCGGGAAACCTCCGCCCGGAGCGCCTGCAAAAAACCAGTGAGGCCGTACTTACTCGCGCAGTAGACACTAGCCTGAGCCATCGGAGCCTTGCCCAGAATCCCAACGACGTGCAGAATGTGCCCGGATTTCTGGGGCACCATGACCTTCACAGTAGCTTGCGATAGTAGCATGGCACCGTAGAGATTCGCCGCCAGAGTGAGGGTCATTTCCTCAGGGGTGATGTGCTCCAGTGCCTTGATCAGCCCAACTCCCGCGGCGTTCACCACAATATCAAGGCCACTGTCACTCGCAGCCTCGGTCACGAGTTTTTCCACGTGGGGTGCCCGCCCAAGATCCGCCACAACCGTCTTGGGGCGCCTGCCTGTCTCTTTCTCCAAGTGCGTCGCGAGCGCTTCTAGCTTCGCGTTGCTGCGCCCTGAGAGCGTCAAGAGTGCCCCCGCATGCGCAAGTGGCAGCGCGACTGCCTGCCCGATTCCACCCGTTGCCCCCGTCAACAAGACGGACTTACCTAAAAGTATTTCAGTTTTCACGACACTCTTAACCCAAATAGCTTTTCTTCTGTTCCCATTTAGCCCATAATCCAAGCTGTATGAAAGCCATGGTTTTAGGCGCAGGGATCGGTTCGCGGCTCGATCCCCTCACGCGCTCCCTTCCCAAGCCCGCCGTTCCCGTTGTCGGCAAGCCCGTGATCGGGCATATTCTGGATCACCTCAAGCACTACGGTGTTACGGAGATCATGATCAATGTGCAGTATTTAGGCGAAAAGCTCATGACAGTCATTGGCGATGGCTCGTCCTACGGAGTGAAAGTCTCCTACTCCGTGGAAGACGAGTTATGGGGCGACGCGGGCGGAGTCAAGCGCTGTGAGGCGTTTTTCCGTGACTCAGACGACGACACGTTTATGGTAGTCGGCGGTGACGATCTCTCCGACATGGACTTTGGGGCGATTATCGCGGAGCATAAGGCGAAAAATGCGACGGCGACCATCGGGGCCAAGCGCGTGGAAGACCCCTCGCAGTTTGGGATCGCGGTGACGGATGCAGATAACTTCATTACGCGTTTCCAAGAAAAGCCCAAGCCGGGCGAGGCGTTCTCCAATCTTGCCAACACGGGTGTCTATCTGTTTAAGCAGCGCGTTTTCGATACCATCCCCGCCGCCACTTTTTACGGCTTCGGCAAAGACGTTCTACCTACACTTTTGGCCGCTGGAGAGCCTATGCTTGCGGTGCCGACGGATGCGTACTGGGAAGATGTCGGTAATCTCACGATCTATCGAAAAGCCCAGCGCGACTGCTTAGACGGCGCGGTTCGCGTTGTCTTCCCCGCCGGAGCACGCGTTAGCGAGAACTGCTTCGTCTGCGAGGGCGCACAAGTGCACGGCACCCTCTCGGACTACACGGTTGTCGGGAAAAACGCGATCATTGAGGCGGGAGCTATCGTGAAGAACTCCGTGCTCTGGGACGGAGCGATTGTTAAAGCCGGGACATATCTCGAAAACTGTGTCGTCGGCAATGGTGTCACGGTTTCCAGTACCCACGGCATCTTCAACGCCCAGATCGTCGAGGCGAAGCGGCCAACCCCCTAACCCCCGCCGGGCGGGGGTTAGGGGGCGATCATGTATTCCGGCCAGTCATCGGGGCGGTGGAAGTCGCACTCGGCATGGTTTGAGGTCGAGGCCACATCAGGCTCCGTGTTTGAACCACGATGCGCATCGTAGCGGCAGACGCTCACGCGGATTGGGTCACCTGAGGTAGCGTTTAGAGGCACGCCGAGTAAACCAATCCAGCCTGCTTCCGTTCGCCACGCCTGCCCGATAATTTGAGTTGGGTCTTGCTTGAGAATATCGCCGTCTAGCTGCCCGCCTCGCGCAAGAGCAATCGTCGCGCGGTCAGGGAACTTCAGATGCAACCGAATCGCATTGGGCGTGACATGTGCCTCGGTGTAGGCATCGCTGTCCGAGCGGCGCACAAATACCTCAAAGACATCACCTAGCTCCCAAGTGTTCTGGTTGTCAGCAGTGGCGTCGTTGAAAACATCGTTGTCGGTCAGCGTCCCCAGCGCCCAGACCCGTCCCTCACGCCAGCCAAGCTGCGCCGTAGCAGGTAGGCCGCTTGGTTGTGATGTAGAGTTTTGTTGCCAGCCTTGAATCAGAGGAAGCAGGGGGCACTCCGCAAAAGCTGCCTGCACGGCGGCGCACTCCGAAAAATTAAAAGGGGCAAGCGTTTTCAGCATGCCCCCTATCGTACCAGAATTGTTCTGGAAGCTGGAAGAGAGCCTACTCCTCGGTAGCCGAGGCGGCAGTTGCTCCCAAAGACAAGACTTCATCCGCAACACCCGAGTTCTTAATCTCCCCTTCAATGGTGTCCATCATCGCGGGGTGCTCCTCAAGGAACTTCTTCGCGTTCTCACGCCCCTGGCCGAGGCGCTCGCCCTTGTAGGAATAGAACGCGCCGGACTTGGTGACCACATTAAGCTCGGTGCCGATATCCACAATCGAGCCCGCACGGGAGATTCCCTGGCCGAACATGATGTCAAACTCGGCCTGCTTGAAAGGTGGGGCGACTTTATTCTTGACGACCTTGACACGTGTACGGATTCCAACCATGTCGTTGCCGATCTTGAGTGTCTCGATACGGCGAACATCCAGGCGCACCGATGAGTAGAACTTCAGGGCACGCCCACCGGGCTGCGTCTCCGGGTTGCCGAACATGACCCCAATCTTCTCACGGAGCTGGTTGATAAAGATCGCGGACGTGTTGGTCTTGCTGAGAGAGCCGGTGATCTTGCGCAGTGCCTGGCTCATCAGACGCGCCTGCATCCCGACGTGGCTGTCGCCCATGTCGCCCTCGATCTCGGCCTTGGGCACGAGCGCGGCAACCGAGTCAAGAACGACCAGCGCGACGGCGTTGGAGCGCACAAGTGCATCCACGATCTCCAGCGCCTCTTCTCCCGTACTGGGCTGAGAGATCAGTAGCGTGTCTAAGTTTACTCCGAGCGCCTTGAAGTAGATCGGGTCCACGGCGTGCTCGACATCCACGTAGGCGCAGATACCGCCCTGCTTCTGGGCTTGCGCAACAATGTGCGCCGCAACCGTGGTCTTACCCGACGATTCCGCGCCGTAGATCTCAATGATACGGCCCTTGGGGATTCCTCCCACACCCAGCGCCAGATCGAGCGCGAGCGCCCCGGTCGGAATCACTTCAATTGGCTCAATAGATTTCTCCCCGAGCCGGACAATCGTCCCCTTACCAAACTGTTTCTCGATCTGCGCCAGGGCAATATCGAGCGCCTTTTCCTTATCCATAATACTCCTCACCGTTGCCCCGCTATCCGCGGGGGCTTCCTACGGTAAAACGGTCCGCAGACCGCGTTTCTAACAAAACGTGTAAGATTTTTTTTCGTTTTGTCAAAATTGTCAAGATTGTGTCTTGAAACTCCA
>NZ_JAYUPA010000981.1:0-7749 GCF_043760365.1 Armatimonas sp. | reverse complement strand
TTGCAAATAGAAGATTGGAGCCAATAGATGGATCAGACAATTCGCGTGAATCCGACAGTGATGGGGGGCGATCCGAATCGCACCCAGATGGCGCAGCCGACGGTGATGGGTTACCCTGGCTCCCCCAATCTTGGGGGCGGGGGGGGCGGCCCGTCGCTGGCGCTCAATGTGCGGGTGAGTAATCGCTACGCCTTTGCGGGAGACCGAACACGGGCGCATGTGCTGACACAAATCTCGGCGGGCGGCGCGGGGGGCTTTGTGCCAGGAGGCAAGCGCCTGCCGGTGAATGTCTGCCTGGTGATTGACCGCTCGGGCTCAATGGATGGCTCGCCGATTCAGTATGTCAAAAAAGCCTGCGAGCACGTGGTGGACTTACTCACCCCCGATGACGTGCTCTCCATCGTCACTTTTGAGGAGTCCGTCGAGGTGCTCATGCCCGCGCGGCGTGTCACCGACACGAATCTGATCAAGCAGCACATCCAGCGCATTGTGGCCGGGACGACGACCAACCTCTTTGACGGGCTCTACGCGGGCGGCGCACAAGTTGCCTCCGTGCCGATGGCGGGCTACGTCACCCGCGTTTTATTGCTCACCGATGGCGAGCCAACCGCGGGGCTAAAAGACTTTGGGAGCATTGTTCAGCAAGTCGCGGATCTGAAAGCGCGTGGCATCACGGTGACGGCACTGGGCTTTGGGCCGGAGTACAACGAGGAGCTGATGGCCGGGATCGCCCGCCGCTCGGGGGGGAACTACTACTACATCGAGCGCCCCGAGCAGATCCCCGAGGTCTTCCAAAAAGAGATGCTGACGATTCTTGGGGTGACGGCAAAAAATATCCGCCTGACCTTCACGCTCCCGCGCGGTGTCACCGTCCGCCAGTGCTACGGCTCCCCGCCTGAGCTAGGTGCACGCCACGCGGCGATTACCCTCCCCGATATCGAGCGCGGCGCAACCGTCACCAAGCTCTGGGAGGTGGACTACGACCCGCACGCTGTGGCAAGCTTTCGCACCGCAAAAATCATTCTCTCCTGGGATGATGGCGCGACCGGCCAGCGGGAGACGCTCACCGCCAACGCCGTGGTCGAGTTCACCGCAGACGCCGCCCGGGTGCCGTCGGGAGCTGATCCCTTAGTAGCCCAAGAACTCAGCTCGATGCAGGCTGCCCGCGACTTGGAGAAGACGATGATGGGGATGCGCACCCAGCAGCTCAACCTGGCGGATCTGACAGCGGCCCTGAACAAAACACAGCAGATGTTCACCCAGCAAGGTAACACCGAGGCCGCAAAAACGGTCCAGATGGCCACACAAGCCGCCCAGCGCGGCGACACGGGCGGCGCGGAAAAGACGCTGATCGGCACCATCTACAGCCTCGACTTAGGGAAGAGGAGCTAAAACGCCATGGACTACTACGCCATTCTTGGAGTTTCACAGAGCGCGACGGAGAGCGAGATTCGCACCGCCATGCGCGAGAAAACCCCCGCCGCCCAGCAGGACCCCGATCAGTTCGCGCTGCTGATGGATGCCTTCGAGACGCTCAAGGACCCGCAAAAACGCGCCGAGTACGACGCACAAAGAAATACTCCCCCTTCCTTGGAACAGGGAAGGGGGCTGGGGGGATGGGTTCAGGGGATGGGTTCTGCGCTGGTCGTCGCGGGGGCGTGCCCTATTTGCAACACGATGGCACCCGCCGACGAGGGCTTCTGCTCCGAGTGCGGCTTGACGCTCGCCGGGACGGTCGGGGCTACGCCGCAGGCATCGCCCTTGCCGAAATTAGTGGAAGAGAGCGGGCGTGAGCTGATGCTGCGTGTGGGCGAGAGCATCGTGGGCCGTGAGGGTGCCGATGTCGCCCTGCCGCACCCCACTATCTCCCGTCGCCACGCTCGCTTTATCGTCTCCGGCAGCAACTATGTCACGCTGGAGGACTTGGGAAGCACCAACGGCACAAAAGTCGCGGGCCAGCCTCTCCCATCGGGCAGCCAGAAAGCACTCACCAATGGCCAGGCGGTGCAGTTTGGCTCTGTAAAACTTACCCTTCAGATTCCCAACGTCCCCCAGCCCGAGCGGCGTGTTTTAGGAGCAAAAGACCCCGGCCGCGCCCCGATTGCTGCGCTCGGCGGAACCGTCAGCGGCGCACGTCTCGAAGGTGCAAGTGGGACACACACGCTCAAAGCTGCCGTCACCACGGTGGGCCGAAAAGCGGGCAATGATCTCGTTATCTCCGGCGACTCGTTCGTCTCTGGTAGCCACGCTCAGCTCCTCTTCGAGGGCGGGGGCTACAAAGTGGTGGACACCGGCAGCACCAACGGGACACGGCTCAACGGCAAAAAACTCACGGCCAACGTCCCTGAAACGCTCGCCAGCGGCGACATGATCCAGTTCGGCCAGACCGGGTTTACGTTTAAGGTCTGATGGTGCCGGGGGCGCTCGGCGGGTTTCGCGTTTCGAGGGGACAAGTCCCTCTCGCTGAGGGCTTCGCCGGGCACCCTCCGGGTGCGGAAACCATATTTCTTAGTCAAGAGAATTGTGGTATCGCGTCCCAGGCAAGACTCCAGCTTGAAAATACTTGCTCTTCGAGTCTTGTGATGACTTCTTGTGGCGGCTCAAATTCCAGAGCTTCCCAGGTCGCCAGCGCCGCAGCAGCACCGACAATTGTGGGATTGGTGTCTGTGAGCATTCCTCGGATTCTCATAATCTGAACATGGCACATTGTTTGATCTGCGACTTTCAAGGCAAAGACAACACCCGCTTGCGCACCACTTTTCCAGTCTTCGTAACCGATCTTCGTGGCTTCCTCAATATTGCCTTGGGATAGCCCCGCCCTGGGATCGCCGTCGCAGGAAATTTCTATGCGCTGCTCAGTAGCATTGGGCATAAGAGTCAGCGAAACCACTGCGGCGTACGGAAGTCCATTTTTTATTCGAGCAAATCTGGTGGTAACGGTTTTCATACGCCCGGCGCAATCCCGTCCACAAATTCACGTAGCGGGGGGAGCATCTTGCGGTACTCGACCAGAAACGCATCGTGACCGTAGGAGGACTCGACGATGAAGCTGGTGGCGTCCACGCCGCGCTGCTGCATGCGCTCGATCATCTCGTGGGTCTCGCGGACGGGAAAGAGGTCGTCCGAGGAGATGCCGATCACGAGGCACTTGGCTTTGATGCGCGCCAGGGCATCGGTGAGCGACGGGTAGCCGCGCGAGACATCGTGCAGATCTATTGCGCGGGAGAGATACAGATAGCTATTGGCATCGAAGCGCTTGACGAGCTTCTCGCCCTCGTCGTGCAGGTAGCGCTCGATATCGAAGCGGGCGTGTAGGTCATGGCGGAAGGCGGATTCTTCCTCTTGCGTGGTGCGGGTGCGGCCAAATAAGTCCTGCATCGTGGCGTCGGTTAAAAACGTGATGGTGGCGATCATACGGGCCAGTGCCAGACCGGAGTCCGGGCCGCCGTCGGGGCTTTCGTAGTAGCTGCCACGCTGCCACTTGGGGTCGAGGAGAATGGCGCGGCGGGCGCACTCATTGAAGGCGATGCTCCGCGCCCCCACACGCGCACTCGTGGCGATAGGGATGCAGTTGCGGACACGATCGGGGTAGGTCACGGCCCACTCTAGCGCCTGCATCCCGCCCATCGAGCCGCCCGTCACGACCGCCAAGTCAGTGACACCGAAGTGCTCCTGAAGGCACCGCGCCTGGAGCCGCACCATGTCGCGCACGGTGATGATGGGAAAGGTCATAGCGTACGGCCTGCCCGTGAGCGGGTTCACCGACGACGGCCCGGTGGTGCCTCGGCAGCCTCCCAGCACATTGGGCGCGATCACGCAGTATTTCTCGGTGTCGAAGACTTTTCCAGGGCCAATGAAACCGTCCCAGTAGCCCAGTGAGCGATTCTCCCAGGCGTATTTTCCGGCGGCGTGCGACGAGCCCGTGATGCCATGAAGCACCAGAATTACATTGTCGCGGGCCGCATTCAGCGCGCCGTATTTCTCGTAGGCGACCGTCACCTCGGACAGGGTCTGCCGGTTCTCACAAACAAACTCGCCTAGTGTGATGCTCTCTTTGGTCACCAGCCCGACACTGCACTCCTGCTCGTCTGGGTGTGTAAGACTCATCTGCCGATCACCCACTCGTCTTCGCCTGTCGCACCACCCACTTGCACCTCGATGCCCTCAGCGGCGGCCCACTCCAGGGCACCGTCTATGTTTTCGCGTGTTCCAGTCAGATCAAGCACGGTGTAGCCCCCGATCTTGGAGTCTATGTTGGCCTTACGGATCGAGAACTTCAGGCTCCAGTCGTGAGCGAAGTGCCAGATAATGGGTTTGGTTGCCTCGGCAAGAGGAAAATTAAGCTGTACGCGGATCGTCTCGGTATTCACGTGCCTATTGTACAATGTCTCCATGAAAATGCTTTTGGATGGAAATTGCCCAGACGGAGATCGTCGGGCTATAGGGCGTTCCGCCGCCTTGCTTCGCTCGGAACAAGCTGGTACCGACGAGGCACGAGGAGGCGGCCGAAGGCCCCATAGCCCAGAGGTTTACCGTCTAGGGCTTTTCCTAGCCGTAGCGCTCCGCCGCCGCCGCCAGGGCTTCAGTGGTACAGGGATCTCCGCGCAGCTCGAGACGCTGGCAGGCTATCTGGGTGCGGGGATCGGCAGCTACGGCTGGCGCGGCACCGGCACGCGGCTCTTTATCGGGTGGCCCACCGGCCCGCACCAGACCTTCGAACTCTCCTACACCCGCCTCAAACGCGGCGGCTCCACCGAACCGGCCTTCACCTACGGCGTTCAATTCTGATCGAGAAAATTCCGAAGTAGCGCGTGACCGTGCTCGGTGAGGACGGACTCCGGATGAAACTGGACACCTTCAATAGGGAGCGTCTTGTGGCGCACCCCCATGATCTCACCGTCCTCGCTGGTTGCCGTGACTTCGAGGCACTCGGGGAGGCTCTCTCGCTCGATCACCAGGGAGTGGTAGCGAATCGCGGGGAAGTCCTGTGGCAGATTCTCAAAGACCCCGATGCCCTCGTGGTGAATCGTGCTCGTCTTACCATGCATCAGCCGCTGCGCCTGGATGATCTTGCCCCCAAACGCGTGCCCGATGCTCTGGTGCCCCAAACAAACACCCAGAATGGGAATCTGCCCGGCAAAGCGCTGGATCACCGCCACCGAGACCCCCGCTTCGGCAGGTGAGCACGGGCCAGGCGAGATCAGCAGGTGATCGGGCTTCAGCGCCGCAATCTCGTCGAGCGTGATGGCATCGTTGCGGTACACCACGATTTCCTGGCCCAGCTCCCCGAGATACTGAACGAGATTATAGGTGAACGAGTCGTAGTTATCAATGACTAATATCATATCTAGCAATCATCCCGTGGAAACCGGGATTCTCGGATGACCTCGCAGGTCTGGGAGATGTACTCGGCGTAGAAGTCGGTGCGTCCACGCTCCTGGGCATTCTGGTGGATGGCGTTGTTGCGCCAGGCAAGCACGGCCTCATCGCTCTCGAACTCGGCGATAGTGACGCGCTCGCCATCAGTAGCCGTAAAGGCCTTCAGGGAAATAAAACCCGGCTGCTGCTTTGCCAGCTCCACCATCTTAGGAGCGAGCTCAGCGTAGGCTTCAGTGGCATCGGGGCGGAGACGGTTGCGAAAAACGGTGACAATCATGGGGTTACCTCGTCAGTGTTTGTTGCTGTGGTTCAATGATTTCGAGGCGGCTGAAGCGCCCCTCGACCACTTCGGCGAGCACGGGGACGGTATCAAGCCCGGCCTCGGCGAACTCGACAGCGCGGCGGGCGGCGGCGGACTTGTTGACGGTTTCCTCAAACTCGGCGGCGTACTGTGAGTCCGCGACGATGCCGCCGCCTGCTTGTACATGCACTTTACCGTTGTGAATCACGGCAGTGCGAATCGTAATCGAGGCATCGAGGTTCCCATTGTAGGAAAAATAGCCAATCGCGCCGCCATAAACGCCGCGCCGGGTCGGCTCTAGCTGCTCGATAATCTGCATCGCCCGCACTTTGGGAGCCCCAGAGAGTGTTCCTGCCGGGAACGTCGCGCGGAGGACATCCATGGGTGTGACTTCGCTTCTCAGCTTGCCACAGACATTGCTCACAATATGCATCACATGAGAGTATTTCTCAATAACCATTAAATCCGTCACTTTAACCGATCCGTACTCACAGACACGCCCGATATCGTTGCGGCCCAGATCAACCAACATAATATGCTCGGCGCGCTCTTTGGCATCGGCGAGGAGCTCTGCCTCCAGTGCGGCGTCTTCCTCGGGTGTCTCGCCACGCTTACGGGTTCCGGCGATGGGCCGAACGCGCACGGTGCGCTCCTCGACCGTGCAAAGAATCTCCGGCGACGCGCCCACTAAGATCGGGCCGTCGTCGAACTTCAGAAAGAACATGTAGGGCGAGGGGTTCAGCGAGCGCAGGGCGCGATAGACATCAAAGGCATCACCTTCGTAGGGCCGCGAGAAGCGCTGTGAGAGCACGGCCTGGATAATATCGCCGCCCGAAATATACTCCTTGGCCGTGGTCAGCATCTCCTCGTAGTGGGCGCGGGTAAGATTCGACTCCCACGGCGGCGGGACACTGTTGCGCTTGCTCGGCATCCCCATCAGATCAGGAATCGGAGCCCGGAGCGCCCCGATCATGTCCTCGACTTTTTCGCAGGCCGTGTCGTAGGCCGCGTCTAAGTCATCGCCAGGTTCTACATGCGCATTCGCTAGCACCACGATCCGATGCTTCACATGATCAAAAATGCAGAGCGTGTCGGTGAGCATCAAGTACACATCATCTAAATCAAGATCATCGTGGGTCTTCTGGCCAATGGGCTCTAAAAAGCGTACCCAGTCGTAGCCGATGTAGCCCACCGCGCCCCCCACAAAGCGTGGCAGGTTCGGTGTCTCGACAAACTTCACTTTGGCGAGCTCGGCCTCCAGGACGTGTAGCGGATCCTCGCCCTTGGCCAGCGGAATCAGCCTTGTCTTTCCGCGCTCGGTCAGCGTCACACTCGTGCCTCGGCTACGCAAGACCACGCGTGGGTCGGAGCCGAGAAACGAGTAGCGGGCCATGCGCTCGCCGCCCTCGACGGACTCCAGTAAAAACGCATTGGGCCGGTGTGCCAGGCGCTTGAACGCGGAGACAGGCGTCTCCATGTCGGCCAGAATCTCCCGGCAGACAGGAATCACATTGCCCTGGGTTGCCAGTGCCTTAAAGGTCGCTCGATCAGGTGTGGTAGGAAACATAGGTTGTTCTTATTCCAGACACAAAAAAACAGGCTCCCGGGTTATCGTAACTCGGGAGCCTGCCTTCTCTTTCGTGTGCAGCGTCGGCGTGTTTAGCGGACAACGCGCACCGGGCAAGCCCCCGTGCGCCACCACCACTGATTGATTTGCTCTCGCGTCTGCATTGCGGCTACGATACCACGGCTTTGAAAACGAGGCAACCCAACGAAGACGAGGTTACTCGCATTTTGCCCAGTCTGCGGTGGCGATAATCTTGCGCATCTCGGCTTCAGTTTTTTCGAGCTTGGCGGCGCTCTTGGCGACATCTTCCAGATCCACGCCGTAGAGGTTGTTTTTGCTCTTGTCGGCGAGCCCGGCGGCGTTCCACGGGGCGATGGCGTCGGTGAGGGGGAGCTTGTTTTGTTGCCAGGCGTGGAAGTTGGCGCGGAACTCTGGGCTTTGTGTGAGGAGATAGCCTTTGGCAAGATCACTCCGGCCTGTGCGGCGGGCGAGCTCGGAGAAG
>NZ_JAYUPA010000980.1:0-2746 GCF_043760365.1 Armatimonas sp. | reverse complement strand
TGCTCGGTGTCTTCACACGCATCAAAATCGAGCTTAAAAAAGTCTACTCCGGGCATCTGAGAGTCACGCCCATCGGCGTAAAAAACTGGCGCGAGATGTTCACCGAGTTTGAAAAGCACCTCGTGGACTCGGACTATCTGGTGGGTTGGATAGACTGTTTCGGTGCGGGCGAGCAGAGTGGACGTGGGCAGATCCACCGCGCGGATTACCTGAAGCCCGGCGAGGACACCATTCCCGCCCAGACCCTACAAGTTGTTCATCAGGAGCTGCCCGACACGCTCTTTGGCCTGCTGCCCAAGAGCATCATGTGGAAATTTATCCAGCCCTTTACCAATAACCTTGGGATGCGGGCGATTAACTTTCTAAAATATCTGTCATCGGTCACTCTCACGCAGGGCAAAGTGCACGATGTCACCCACGCGGGGTTTGCGTTTCTTTTAGACTACGTCCCCGGCTGGAAGTACGCTTACCTGCCCGGTGGCCTGATCCAGTACCAGAGCTTTATTCCCAAAGAGACCGCCGAAAAATGCTTCACGGAGCAGCTTACGCTCTGCCAGAAGCGCGGCATCGTTCCGTATCTCGGCGTGTTAAAGCGCCATCGCAGCGATCCGTTTCTGATGACGCACTCGGTGGATGGCTACTCGTTTGCCTTAGACTTCAAGCTCACGAGAAAAAATCGAGAGACAGTCTGGGCGCTCGCGGCGGAGCTAGATACACTGGTGCTCGCCGCCGGGGGGCGGTTCTACTTCGCGAAAGACAGCACGCTCCATCCCGCACGCCTGCAAGCCTATCTGGCTGAGGAGCGTGTCCAGCGTTTCCGCGCACTCAAGCAGCACCTCGATCCCGAAAACCTTCTGCAGACCGATCTCTACCGCCGCATCTTTTCTCCCGCGCCGCATCTTTCGAACCTGATTCCCGGGTATAATCGGCGCTAATCAAACGACAGAGGATTCCCGACGATGGCCCCCCTAAACTTAGAGATAATTCCGATCATTGATACCCACCAGCACCTGTGGGACTTCACCAAGTTCCAGCCACCGTGGCTAAAGTCTGAGCCAAAGCTTAACCACAGCATGACCCTCACGGACTACGCCAAAGCGACGGCGGGCCTGAATGTCGTCAAGACAGTCTACATGGAGGTAGATGTCGCACTCAAGCAACAGCTTGCCGAGGCGAGATACATCGAAGCGCTCTGTGCCAGCCACAAAACGGTGATGGCCGCCGGGGTCGTCTCCTGCCGCCCCGCACTTCCTGGCTTTGCGGACTACGTCAAGAAGTTCGCGAAGAGCCCCTATTTAAAAGGCGTCCGGCAAGTGCTGCAAGTGCCCGATGCCCCGCGTGGTCTCTGCCTTCAGCCCACCTACGTGAAAAATATCCAGCTTCTCGGTGAGCTCGGGCTAAGTTTTGATATCTGTATCCGCCCAACCGAGCTCTCAGATGCGGCAAAGCTGGTAGACAAGTGCCCCAAGACTCGGTTCGTTTTGGATCATTGCGGCAACGGAATGGCAGCCAACCCTAACCAGGCGCAGTGGGCCAAGGACATGAAAGAGCTTGCCAAGCGTCCTAATATTGTCTGCAAGGTCTCGGGAATTATCAAGACTGTCAAGCCAGGCATGAGTGCCACCAAAGCGCTCACTCCCGTGGTTCTCCCCACGATCGAGGCATTTGGAATAGACCGAGTGATGTTTGGTGGCGACTGGCCTGTCTGCAACTTGACATCCAGCTTTCGCGGCTGGGTCGAGACTCTTAATGAGATCGTGAAAGATCGTCCCAGTGACGAGAAGCATAAGCTCTTCCATGAGAACGCCAAGCGTTTCTACGGGCTGCCCAGCTAAGAAAGACTAAATTTTGGGGTTTTCGGCCAATTGCTCTGGCTTCCGACTCTCCGTCAGCAGCCAGCGCTCCAGTGTCTTGAGTCCGAAGAAAAGTGGTGTCCCCACCAGTACCCCACCGACTCCGATGAGATCAAGGACAAACTGCTCCAGCCGCACATGCCGCGTCCCCTCGGACTGGTGCAGCCGCAGATAGATCTCCACTCCTAGAAATGCCAGGGAGACGACCACTGCCATAATCAGCGAGAGTCCTCGAAGGCGGGGGCGCCCTGCCTGGCACACGCGGATAGTTAGCAGCGCCAGAACGGCATAGACAAAAACATGGGCGAGCTTGCGCGCGATCTGAGTGAGCTGATACATGGAGATAACCTGAGGATCGGACGTGTAAAATCCAGGCTCCAGCCAGCCGAACACCCGTTGCAAAATATCCCAGGACTGCTTGTAGCTCCCCAGCTCCGTGGCGGCAAGCGCTGCGAAAGTGATCCATAACAACAGGGGGAGCCCATAGACCGTGACTCTCAGAAGGGAACGACGCATAGATTTCTCAGTATACCGCTATCCGAAAAAGGAAAAATCGGTTTCCTCTGCGAACTTAACTCCATGAAAAATGAAAAGATGACGCGACGTGGGCTACTTTCTGGGGCGGGCCACACAGCGCTCGGGCTGGGAATGCTGGGCGCACTGGATATGCAGCCGGTCTATGGGGCGCAGAATGGCCGCGCCGCCCACGACTACGGCGTGAACTTTGGCGAAGAGACACTCCTGCCCACGCATGTATCACCGCAGGATAAGATCAATGTCGCCCTGATCGGCTGTGGTGGCCAGGGGAGGTCAAACTTAAACGCTTTTCTGGCACGACCCGATGTCAATATCGTGGCGCTCTGTGACCCGGATTCCAAACAAATTGGCCGTGC
>NZ_JAYUPA010000979.1:0-2749 GCF_043760365.1 Armatimonas sp. | reverse complement strand
TGAACGAATACAACTACTAGAACGGTTTATAAAAATATTTGGTGCTCAAAATTGCAGAAATTTATTTGCAGATCGTGAATTTGCAGGTAGAGATTTTCTAAAATGGCTTGAAGACAATAATATCCAGTATTGTATTCGGTTGAAATCTAACATTGGCATTACCAACAATAAAAATAAACTTCTTCATGCCTGTGAGTATTTTAAAAATTCTGTAGGTTTAGAGACGGTACTTGGCTATCGTAAAGTATTTGGTAAATCAAGATTTGTCACAGGTACTCGATTAGCAGATGGAGACTATTTGATTGTGGTGAGTCCTCTCGAAGTTGATCTGGAAGAATATGCTCTGCGATGGGGCATTGAAACCATGTTTGGCTCCTTCAAAACCCGTGGTTTTAATTTGGAGGCCACTCATGTAACGAATGTGGATCGCTTGAGTAATTTGATTGCGCTGATGGCTATCGCTTACACTTGGGCGGGTGCTTTTGGCACTTGGGTATCCACTCAGGTAAAATTACGTTGCCTAAAGCATAAACGTGCGCCCATCTGCCTGTTCCGCCTCGGCCTGGACGCGCTCCAGAATTGGATGATTTCTCTGTGTAGAACTATCAAGGAATGTCAGAGAGAGAAGGCGATACAATTTTTGTCCTGTACTTAGGAAGTGAGATTAGCGTCTACGCCAAGATTAGCGTCTACGCTTAAAATGAAGAGTACAGTATCCTCTGTTGCAGTGCAAGTTTTTTTTGTGCTTCAACAGAGGATTTTCTATATTTATCCCTTGCTTGGTTTCTTACGCTCGCTGGTGCGGGTACCACCAACGGCTTCGTACTCAGGAGAGTTGCGCCCAAACTTTCCGATGACTTTGGCAAGAACTCGACTTGAAAGATCTTTGATTTGTGCATCAATAGCATCCAATTCGTTAGAGATTCTATCGGCTTCGGCAAGTTTTTGATTGTATATTGTGAGCTTTGCTTCCGATTGGGTCATGAGCTGATCAATTGCAGCAACACTTACTCCATCTCCCAAATCTAGATTTTCTGAAAGAGACTTCATGCCAGAGAGTCGAACCCGAAGCTGATCCACTATAGGTGACGAAGAACGTTTACGAATTGCCATTTTTATTTTCCTTTTGAGAAGTTTTGAAAGTAAAAACTCCTCGGATAATTTTATCACGAGGAGTTTTATTTTGTGTAACTTCTTGATTGAGAAATTAATACTGAAGCTTAATCATGACCACAGACTCAAAACCCAGCGCATCTCAACGCCTCCCTACTTCCCATGGGCGGCACGCCCTTCGTGTCCGAGGCACGAGGACAATAACACGCCCCCGTTCATGGGGGCGATCTAATGGGGGCGATCTCGCGGTCTAAAACGCCCCGATCACCGCTTTCACGAACTCCGCCGTATTGGCGCTGCCACCGAGGTCTTTGGTGACGTGCTTGCCTTCCTCGAAGACCGCAAAGAGCGCGTTCTCGATGCGATTGGCCGCGTCTATCTCGCCAAGCTGACGGAGCATCAAAATAGACGACATCACGATGGCTGTTGGGTTGGCGAGGCCCTTGCCCGCAATATCCGGGGCCGTGCCATGAACGGCTTCGTAGACAATCGCGTCCACGCCGATATTGGCCGAGCCCGTCACGCCCAGGCCGCCGACCAAGCCACTCACGAGGTCGCTGATGATGTCACCGTAGAGGTTCTCCATCACCATCACATCAAACTGCTGGGGGCGCGTGACGAGCTGCATGCAGCAGTTGTCCACGATCACCTCGTTGTACTCGATCTCAGGGTACTCCCGCGCCACCCGGCGGCAACAGTCTAAAAACAGCCCGTCGGAGAGCTTCATGATATTGGCTTTATGAACGGAGCTGACTTTTTTACGGCCATTGTTCCGAGCGTACTCAAAGGCGAACTTCGCGATGCGCGTGCTGGCCTGCTCCGTGATGATCTTGATGCTCTCGACTACCCCAGGCACGACCACGTGCTCGATTCCCGCGTAGAGATCCTCACTGTTCTCCCGCACCACGACAATATCAATGCCTGGAAACGGAGTTTTAACTCCGGGGATGCTCTTGGCTGGCCGGACATTGGCGTAGAGGCCCAAGCGCTTTCGCAAGGCCACGTTCACCGACGGAAACCCGCCCCCGACGGGCGTCCCAATGGGGCCCTTGAGGGCGATGTGGTTCTTGACAATGGAGTTCACAACGCTCTCGGGCAGCGGTGTCCCGAAGCGCGTGATGATGTCCGCACCAGCGTCTTGCCGGTCCCATAAAAACGAAATCCCCGCCGCCGCCAGAATTTCAAGGGCGGCATCGGTCACCTCCGGCCCAATCCCATCGCCGGGAATCAGGGTCGCGGAGTAAGTTTTAGCTTTGCTCATGCCTTGATTATGGCAGGAATGCGAGGTTTCTCACACCACAAGCGGCTGGCTAAGGTTTTGTGACTGACCAATTCCGAGAATCTTTATCTTGACATTGCCCGCCAGCATCGCGGCATTGGGTGGAATACGCTGCGCCTCGATCAGTGCGACCTGGCCCGCCCGCACGAGAAGAAAGCCCTCAGGGGAGACTTCGCACCAAGCGTTCTCATCCACACCGATTCCCATAATGCTGAACGAGTTGGAGAGAACCATGTTTATCAGCCGCTGGGTGCGCTGGCGGACAAAGAAGTGGGTATCTACAATTGCATGGGGCAGTGCGCCTAGTCCGGGCTTGACTGCGACACTGCCCTTGCGCATGGTCTTGCTGTCGCCCTC
>NZ_JAYUPA010000978.1:0-2756 GCF_043760365.1 Armatimonas sp. | reverse complement strand
TGTCTGCTTGGCATTGCTCATTGCCAGTTCCTTCATCATTTTCTCAAAGGCCAGGCGATCTAAACTCACAATCGGTGCGGCGTAGAGCACATCGTCGTGGGTGTAGAGCACCGTCGAGAGATCGGGCAGCAAGTAATCAGATTCCGCCTCCGCCGCTACCAATCCGCGCACGAACTTCTTCTCCGGCCCCGGCTCACGCGCCTCCAGCCAGAGCGCGTTGGTATTAGCGCTTCGACCTGCCTGCCCCGTGAGCTTTGCTGCGTCGGCGCTTAGGGTTAGCGCGAGCTTTGGCGCGGGCTTCTCCAGCGTATTGGAGATCATCTCCTCTTTTTTGGGCGCTGCGCTCAGCGGCGTGACCGTGCCTTGGCTGATTTCTATTGTTGCCCAGGTCTCCTTACGGACGAAGCGTTCTTCCAATTTCTCAAAAGTTGCCATGCGTATAAACAAGCGTTTCTTATCTAGCGAGACACCAAGAACCCTTACATTTCCATTTGAAACCAGCTTTGCCAGTGGTGTTAGGGTGCCATCTGATGTCAAAACCGAGTAGAAGCGGGGCATTGATGCGTCATCTGGCCCCCATATCAGTAATACCCCTGGGAGTCCGGTTACCTCCCTAGCCATCATAAACTGCGCCGGGAGCCCGCTTATCCAACGTATCACTCCCCGATCCACATCGAAGATGCCTACCTGTCCTTTTACATCCAACTTCATCTCAGGCAGACTCCGAATGCCCACTCGAAAAACGATAGCACGCTTGGTACCCGGAAACCAGAGCATCTGCACAATATCCTGATGCGTCTGCGTCGCAGGGTCGTCTTGGACACGATCAATCAGCTTGGTGGTACGGCGGAGCGCATCATAAAGCCAGAGCTTTTGCTCACCGAACTGATCTTTCACGTCGTCCGTGGGCTCGGGACGCAGGTCTTGTGTGATCAGCGCATAGCGGCCACCGGGAGCGGGCTTGACCTCACGAATCTTTCCCGTCAGCACGGGCTCAATCTTGCCGATGAGGTAGGCATTGGTCTTGGTCGTGACGATGCGCGGTGGGCGCGATCCGCTAGATTGCTTGCGAGCAAGTGTGGCGGTGGCGGCGAGGGCGGCGGCTCCCAGACCGAGTGTCAAGAAAAAATGGCGGCGGTTCATCGTAATTAGGATAACGTAAAGAGGCGCACCGTGGTTACGGGGTCAGTCCATGTCGGTGAGCATCAAGACCCAGACACGGCCTTGCGTGCGGTCCACGGTTACCAGGGTGGCATCCCAGGCGATATCGTGGAGCCAGCCGTGCCAGCCCAGCTCGGAGAGGTAGGTGGTGAGATTGCCACTGGAGTCGGAGAAAAGTGCATGGCAGAAGGCAATCACGATGTCTTCCGCCTCTTCGGCGCTTAGATCACAAGCGACATACGCGCCGCCGCTGATCAGGCGGAGCGTGAGGTGGTCTTCCAGCGGCTCCCCGAGGCGAGAGAATCCCGACTCCGTGCCGGGCGGAACCACGCGCTGCGGTGCAGGCAACACGGCGTCCACGGCAGGCTGCCGCAAAAATAAGTCCGGGAAGCCCAGGCGATCCAGGTCATCGTAGGCGGCGTGGGCCAGCCAGAGAGCGCTCATCGAGAGGTCGAAGATCCGCAGCTCCGCGCCGCCATTGGTGTAGATGCGTCGTAGTGCCGCCAGAAGCGCTTCGGTTTCTGGCGGCACCGGGGCGGCGCTCACACTCAGCTCCTGCCACAGAAGGGGAATCATGCTGGAATTGTACCCACAGGAGGCTACAGGATTCGCCTGCGCTGGCGGCGCTCCGCGAAGTAGATCTCGCGGTACTTGCTGTGCAGGTAGCGGAGCAAGGGTTTGGCGGAGAGCGGCTCGCCACAGATCCGCTCCGTCAGCTCACTGGGGAGATAGCGTCGCCCCGGACGGTGGACATTCTCCCGTAGCCAGCCCAGGAGTGGCGCGTAGTCTCCCCGGATGAGCCCCGGCTCGATACTCGGCTCACTTGCCAAAGCTTTCTCGTAGAGCTGCGCCGAGAGCATCGTTCCCAGTGCGTAGGTGGGGAAGTAACCAAACATTCCGCCCGACCAGTGGACATCCTGAAGGCAGCCCACGGAATCGGTGGGCGGCGTGATTCCCAGGTAGCTCTGCATCTTGCTATTCCAGGCTTCGGGAAGATCTTTAACGGCGAGTGTCCCTGCGACCAGCTCCTGCTCTAGCTCAAAGCGCAGAAAAATATGGAGGCAATAGGTCACTTCATCGGCCTCCACACGGATCAGCGACGGCTCGACTCGGTTGATTGCCCGGTAGAACTGGTGCATATCGGTATCGGCGAGCACGCTGGGAAAGTGGCGCTGGAGGCCGGGATAGAAAACCGTCCAGAACGTGCGAGAGCGTCCGATAATATTCTCCCAGAGCCGAGACTGCGACTCATGAAAACCCAGGCTTGTCGCCCCCGAGAGCGGCGTGTCGTCATCGTCGGGGTTAAAACCCTGCTCGTACATGCCATGGCCTGCCTCGTGGATCGTCCCCATGAGAGCGCAGGGTAGCCAGTTGGGCTCGACGCGGGTCGTGAGCCGCACATCGGTGCGGTGCATGCTCTGGCAGAAGGGATGGACGGCCAGGTCCTGCCGTCCTTGGGTGAAGTCGAAGCCCAGCTTCTTGGCGACATACTCGGTGAACTGAAGCTGTGTCTTCTCATCGAAGTGGCGTCGAAGGCAGGATTCGTCCACGGGATCACCCTCGCGAATGATCTCCATCAGCGGCAGGAGGCCGTC
>NZ_JAYUPA010000977.1:0-2757 GCF_043760365.1 Armatimonas sp. | reverse complement strand
TACTCCCTCTCAGCGATGATGAGTAGGCTTGCGATTATAGACTATTTTCGTTTGGCGATGTTTCATTTTTCTTTTGAAAAGAAAGACTCCAAAGATTTATACCTTCTTCTGTGACCCAATGAACATTTCCATTAACGCCACCAGGTACTTTTTTATCAGGATGATTATCCCAAAATATTTGCCATGTTAAGTTAGATATTGAATATTCTTTAGAATCAAAATCCCATAATACCGAATTTGATTGTCCTACTTTACCTGTAACTGTAGCATGATAAATTAGATTTTCAGAATCATAACATAAGTAGTTGGGGAGATCATTTTTCAAATATATCTTTTGGCCTGGTTTTAATAATCCAGATTGGATGAGATATTTCATCGTCTTTGGCTTTTTCTTTTTTCCTAGATTTAATTGAATATCTTCTTTTTTCTGAATATCAACAAGATAGTCTTTTGCTTCTTGAATTGGTATTACTTTTGTCGGCACAATAATTACAGATTGGTTTACCTTATATGGCTTAATAGTAATACAAGAAATATCAACACCAAACTGCCGAAGCCATAATGCAGTAGTTGTTACTTCTGTAGAAAATCCTTCTGAGCAAAGAATAATACGTGGTTTATTTGATAATTCCTCAAAATCATCTACATTAACAAACTCAGTGATTTCACCAAAAGCCATAGATTCGTCAATCATTTCTCCTTCATATTTATTTTTATATGACGAATAATATGGTAAAAGTTTTTCCAAGTTCATTGCGGAAATCATTGCAGCATATCGAATCGCCTGTAGATCTGCATATCCTGCCAGAATATCTCGCTTTAGTTCAATAACCACAAGATTTCCCTGGCGATCTATAGCAAGTAAGTCAAGCCGATCATCCGATTGAACAAATTTGTCAAACTCCATGCTGACTATTAACAAATCTTCACCTAAAATATCAGGAGAGCTGCGGATCCACTCTTCGATGTGCTTTCGCTCCCAAATTTTCAGAGAAATAAAACCTGTTGGTTTAACCGTTTCCCATTTATCAAATCCTTCGTTTACAACAAAAATCATCATTTTCCTCAAAGCGCAATAATCAACACCAACTAAGTAAAAAGGCAGGAAACGCTCGCCTCTTGCCCTTTGATTTTACCAAATTTTCCGATTTTACTTGTCGCTGACGCCCTTGCCAAGCGCGGCTTGTGCAGCGGCGAGGCGAGCGATAGGCACACAGTACGGGGAGTAGACAACCTATGCGGCAATTGCAGACTCCATTTCGGCAGGCTCTTCGGCGTTGAGGAAGACATTGACCCCGGTTTTCTCACGAATCTCCTGAAGCGCCACTCCAATATCCTCGTGGACATACGCCCAGCGGCGTGGCTCACGGGAGAGGGAGAGCGTTCCGTGCCAGGCATAGTCCCCCAAGCGTACCGTTTCTTCGATGACGCGATAGCGAATAGGCAGCGCGTTAGGCTGGCGATCATCTGTCTCTAGCGCATCGAAGTACGAGTGTAAAAGAGTGAGTAGTTCAGGCCGCGATACTTCAGTCATCTTGAGTTACTCCTAACATACGAAAAATCTGCGTGGCTCCCTGAAGGCTACGGAGTGCCACTTCACTATCTACCGTTCTTCCGGGACGATAGTCGGCGTTTTCACGTGCTTCCCGCAAGGCGTAAAGCAGAGTGCCGAAAGTCCGCCTTGTGCGCAGAGATAAGTCCCCATTATTCTGGATCAGATCGAAAAGCTGATCGTGGGAGGGATTATTCCAACCGTGTGGAAATAGAGGCTCGTCCCCATGCAGAACGCAAATACACGTTGCAAGCTGGTACACGCTGTAGTACGACCGGTTTGCCGTGCCACGACTATCCCCTTCCAGATGTAGTGCTTGAGCGGAGCGTCGCGAGCGCATAGCAATTTTTCTCCAGCGTTCCGCTCGCTCTTTCTGAGTCACAGGAAAATTCTACCACAAAGCAGAAAGGCCGGAGGCATTCGCCTCTGGCCCTTCCTTATTGTCCCCCCGCCTGGCGGGGGCTAGGGGGTGGGCAATCTTACTTGTCGCTGACACCCTTGCCTAGTGCTGCCTGTGCGGCGGCGAGGCGGGCGATAGGCACACGGTACGGGGAGCAGCTAACGTAGTTCAGGCCGATGTCGTAGCAGAACATCACCGACGTGGGCTCGCCGCCGTGCTCGCCGCAGATCCCGAGCTTGATGTCCGGGCGCACCGCCTTACCCTTGGCGACCGCGATCTTCATCAGCTCGCCGACACCAGTCTGGTCAATGGACTCGAACGGGTCAATCGGGAGGATCTTGTGATCCACGTAGGGGCGCAGGAAGCTGGCCGAGTCGTCGCGAGAGAACCCGAAGGTCATCTGGGTCAGGTCGTTGGTGCCGAAGCTAAAGAAGCTCGCCTCGACCGCGATCTCATCAGCGGTCAACGCGCCACGCGGCACCTCGATCATCGTGCCGAACTGGTAGGGAATCTCGACTCCCTGCTCCTCGACGACTTTCTTGGCGGTCGCTTCCAGGCGATCTTTCACGAACTTCAGCTCATTCACGTGCCCGACCAGCGGGATCATGATCTCGGGAACGGCCTGACCGCCCGCTTTAATCACCAGCGCCGCGCCCTCTAAGATTGCGCGGGTCTGCATCTCCACGATCTGCGGGAACACAATCGAGAGGCGGCAGCCGCGCAGGCCCATCATGGGATTGACCTCGTGCATGGACTGAACCGCCCTCAGCAGCGCCTCTTTCTCCGCATCGGGCTTGCCCAGCGC
>NZ_JAYUPA010000976.1:0-2760 GCF_043760365.1 Armatimonas sp. | reverse complement strand
TACTGGAAACAAGTCCGAGAGAAGCTTTTCCCTCTTCTGGAAGAAGAAACGGGACTGGAGCTAACCAACAAACTCAAAATCCTGGCACGACTTTCTTGAGATTGTGCGCATCGAGCAGTTCGTCCCAGAACCCAAGCGGGGTAAACGAGGAGGGCAACAGATAGACAGGCGTCCTCTAGCACGTGCTTTTCTGGCTAAGGCATTTTTCAATCTGAGCCAGACCCGTGCTCTGAAAGAACAACTTGACCAAAGTTGTGCCCTGCGAAAGCTTTGTGGAATGAAGACAGCTCCCAGCGAAGCCACCTTCAGCAGGGCTTTTTCTCAGTTTGCCCAAATAAATCTGGGGCAATTGGCCCATGCTGCTTTGGTTGAAAAGTTCGTTTCCCCTCAGCTCGTGATGCATATCAGCCACGATTCGACCGCTTTAGAGGCACGGGAGAAAGCTATCAAGAAGGTCAAACCTCTCAAGGTGAAGAAAAGCGTGGGCGACCCAAGAAAGGAGAAGAGCGACCTGCTCCTGAGCCAACTCGGATACAGAGACAAGTAGATTTACCGGCAAAAGAAGCCCTGTCGGAGCTGCCAACCGCTTGTGATTGGGGAGTCAAGCACGACACGGACGGCAATGAGTACCGTTGGCGCGGCTACAAAGCTCATCTGGCTTGGGCTGATGGGATGATTCCTCTCTTGTGCGTGACAAGCTCTGCATCCGTTCATGACAGCCAGACTGCGATCCCGATGATGAAGACCTTGGCTGCCTGTGTGACAAGTTTTTACGATCTGATGGACAGTGCCTACGATGCCCCTGGAATTCGTCAAGTCAGTGCCTCGTTGGGTCATATTACTTTGATAGAGCAAAATCCCCGCCGTGGTGAAAAAGTCATCTTTGCCCCGGCGGAGAGTGTTGGTTATCGTGAGCGAGGCAATGCGGAGCGTGGTAACAGTCGTTTGAAAGACTCCTTTGGTCTACGCTCTATCTACGTTCGGGGCCATGCCAAGGTTGATCTTCACATCCATTTTGCGGTTCTGGTCTTGTTTGCCGACCAGATTTTGAAACCTTTTGGGCATCCACCCGATTCGTGAAAAAGGCTCAGGTATACTGCCGTTATGGAAATCAAAGATGCCGAGTGGCTCTCTAAAACCAAAAATGATGGTGAATGCATGACCCGCCGCACCGTTCTGACGACCGCAATGACGACTGGCTTTGCACTAGCGGTGCAGCCGGTCGCTGCGGAGACAATCCTCACCGACACCAAGGGGCTGAAGGCGGGAATGATTACGTTTAAGGGTGCGGATGGCGTGGAAGTGCCCGCCTACTACGCCGTGCCGACGAAGCTTGTGGCGGGAAAGAAGGCTCCGGTAGTGCTCGTTGTGCAGGAGATTTTTGGTGTTCATGAGCACATCAAAGATGTCTGTCGGCGTTTTGCCAAGAAGGGCTACTTCGCCATCGCTCCTGAACTCTATGTCCGTCAGGGCAGTGTCTCGGACAAGCCGATGGTCGAGATCTTTCCCGTGGTGTCCCAAGTGCCCGATTCCCAGGTGATGACCGATCTGGATGCCGCGCTCGCCTACGCCCAGTCTACGGGAAGTGCCGATGCGAGCCGGGTTGCGATCACGGGCTTCTGCTGGGGCGGGCGCATTGTTTGGCTCTACGCGGCGCACAATGCAAAACTCAAAGCCGGGGTTGCCTGGTACGGTCGCCTCGTCGGGCAGAGCAACCCGCTCCAGCCCAAGAGCCCGACGGAGCTCGCCGACAAAGTGAAAGCGCCCGTGCTAGGACTCTACGGGGCGAAAGACGCGGGAATAAAGATCGAGAGCATCGAGGGCATGCGCGCCGCGCTGAAGGCAGCCGGGAAGACCAAGTGCGAGATCGTTGTCTACCCGGACTCTGAGCACGGCTTCCACGCCGACTACCGGCCCAGCTACAACGAAAAAGACGCCAAAGACGGTTTCGCTAAGCTGCTGGCCTGGTTCAAGAAAAACGGCGCGTAAGGAATCGCCCCGATGAACCGGGGCGTCTTATTGTCGTCGCAGGCTCCGACACGAAGGGCGTGCCGCCCATACCGAGTTATGGCCGCTTGCGGCCTTTGTGTCCGAGGAACGAGGACAATATGACCGGGTGCCCTCTGGGCGCGTTCATGGGGGCGAAAATGCTACGATCTACTTCACGCGCTCGAAGATCAAGATGTGCTGGCGCGGGAGAATTTGGCTGTTCTCGACAAATTTCAGAGAGAACAGCCCCATCTCTTTTTTGACCTGCGCCACACTGAGCTTGTGGACTTCCTTAATCGGCACCGCAGGGTCTTCCTTGCGGTACTCCACAAAGACGATCCGGCCCCCGATTTTTAGGGCCTTCACCATCGCCAATACCATCTCATAGGGCTTGTCGAACTCGTGGTAAACATCCACCATGATCTGAAGATCGCAGGACTTCTCGGGGAGCTTGGGATTATCGGTCTTGCCTAGCACTACCTGTACATTACTGATCCCGTTTTGCTTTTTCTTTTGCTCAATAATTGTCAGCATCTCGGGTTGAATGTCCACCGCGAGCACTTTTCCGCTCGGTGCGACTTGTTTGGCCATCATAAAGCTTAGGTAGCCACTCCCCGCCCCGATATCGGCCACCACCATGCCGGGCTTCAGCTTCAGTGCTTTTACGAGCAGTGTAGGGGCTTCTTCTTCTTCACGTTCGGGGCGATCCAGCCAGTCTGCGGCTTCGTGGCCCATGACGAGTGCGATCTCACGGCCCATGTAGAAGATCCC
>NZ_JAYUPA010000975.1:0-2766 GCF_043760365.1 Armatimonas sp. | reverse complement strand
CCGTGACGATCATGGCAACCTTTATCGGCTATCAGGCGGGTGGGCTTCTCGGTGCACTTGCCGCGACAGCTGGGATGTTCACCGCCCCCACTATCCTTGCTGCCCTCGCGGCGGCAGGCGTGGAGCGGCTGGCAAAAAACCGCTGGCTAAAGGCGTTTGGCAGGGGAGCCGCGCCCGCAGTGGTGGGGCTTCTCGGTGCTACCGCTTGGAATGTTGCCCGTCATTCTGTCACGTCCTGGCCCTTGGCTTTAGTCGCGCTGCTTGCGCTTATAATCGCTGCACGGACGAAGGCACAACCCATTTACATACTCTGTGGCGGCGCAGCACTCGGCGGGATCATTGCTGCCGCTGGGTTTTGACAAAGGAATTTGTATGATGACTTATTTGAAAAACGGTGCTACCTTCAGATTCCGCACCTTTAGTCGCCCTATATTTTGGTCACTGGCGATAGCAGTAATCGTGCTCTGCATCGGGGATTCATGGATGCCCGCTGCTGCTTGGGCGCAGCAAAGCGGCACCGGTCAAGTGCAGGGAAAGTCAGCCGCGCCGGTTCCGCAGAAGACAAATCCGCCGCTTCAAGTGCCACTTCCACAATCGGGCACGGCTATCTCTGGATCATATCAACAGACCATCAACGTTTCCGCGCTTGGAAGCCCGAAACCCTCAACGGGCGAACGGCTGAACTTGTCCTATGCGCCGCGCTTTGGCGGCAGTTTTGACGGACGAATTGAATATTACACTGATGGCTCCTACAATGCTGATCCACCAGGGCAATTACTCCGCAATATCAACGAGCCAAAGTTTGAGTTTCAGGTCATGTACAGTCGCGTTATCGCGGGGCCTGTGGGCTTTACCATTGGCGGGCTTCAACACGAGAACTTTCGCTTTCCTGACCACTACTTTTGGGGACTCGCAGGACTGACCTATTCTAAATCGCTACTTCCTCGCCTTCTCTTCTCTGGCTCAGGGCTGGTACAGGCAAAGCTTGGAGCAGGACGGGCGTTTTACGATCTCTCTGGGACGCTGGAGTACGACTTCCAAGCGGTATGGAACCTCCAGGTGAACCTCCACCGCTATGAGAATCTGGGGCAGACCGATCCGGTGCCCACGCAAAAGCGCGAAATTGAGTTTGCCTTGAATCGGTCGGTGGGGCAGAGTCAAACGGTGGGTGTCTCCCTTTTCAGTCACGTTCAATTTGGTGCGCCCAATGACCAGTTCCGTTTTGTAAAAGTGAAATACGGACTCTCGTTTTGAGAAAATAGAGGGATCACCTCTGAGCGCCCTTGCGCACCACGACAATGGTTGACATAGGGGAAGTATACCCGCCCGCGTTCGAACCGCTGAATCACACGCGCTCCAAACCAAAGACATCCACTTTCACAGGGAGTGCCCAGTGCGCCAGCGAAGGGGGAGTCTCAATGGGGAATCCCGCCGCATGGGTGAGGCTCTGATCAATACGATGTAGCATTGCCTTTTGAAATCGGTAGGGAAGGTGCGCGACGCGGCCCGCAAAGAGTCGCTTGCCGGAGACACTAAAAAGGGTGTAGCGCTCAATGAGAAAGTGCTCCAAGGTGCTGGGGGCGGCAGTGCGCAGCTCTAGTACATGCTGTAGTGAGTAGGAAATATGGCAGTGTGCGGGAAGTGGTGGATGACTGATGCGCCTGCTGGTGTAGGAAGCACCGGGGGCTAGCTCCATCTTGGCCCAGTGGTAGGGGAGCTTGAAGAGCCCGCGCGCGAGCTCGACCGCGATGGGGTTGGCGGCCTCCAGGCTGAAAAAATACACTCCTGCGCGGCCCGATTTATCCCGAACATAGGCACGGACATTGGTCTCGTGGAAGTGTGAGAGCCACGGCACGGGCGGCGACCAGACCGGGCGGACGTTGCGCATGGTGAAGGGCACCAGCCCCAGATAGGTCTTGCCCTCGAAAGTGTCTACAGTTAGGCCCTCGGGGAGGCGTGCTTGCACCTGCTCTGAAGAGATCTCCCAGTGCAGAAAAAGCAGCTCGTGCCATTCCTGGCGCATCACAATTTTTGACATGCAACCCAGGATACCGTTTCTCTGTCTAGGAGGGTAGGATAATAACCAATATGCCGGATAGTGATAATATTTTTTCCGTTGCCAAGCTGCTGGGTGACCAGGCCAAGAAAAAGGTCAAGGAAGCCTTTGGTAGTGAGGAAGACGACAAGAAACGCGGCCCGACCCCCTGGCCCCCGATGAGGAATGAAGATATGAGCTACATGGAGCCCGACTGGGACGAGCTGGATCGCAAGGCCAATGCCATCGTCCTGACCTACACGACTGTCTCTGCGGCAGCCACGGTTCTGCCTTTCATAGATGTTGCCGTGGTCACGATGACTTTTGCCAAGATGACCACCGAGCTTTCTGGTGTCTATCAGGTGCTGGTCTCTGCAAAGCGTGCCCGACAGATGGGCTGGGCGATTGCCTCCACCACGGGCGCAGTTCTAGGAGCCGCGTACGGGGCGATGTATGCAGCCACCAAGATCGCTAAGTTTCTCCCTGGTGGCTACTTTGTCTCCGTGGCTATCCAAGCGCCGCTCACTGCCGCCGTGGCATGGGCTGCGGGTGACTCGCTCAAGAACTACTTCAAGGCGTGTCGTCAAGGCCGCGATCCCGGCATTGACGCGCTGAAGGAATCGTTCACCAATACGCTGCACATCAAGCTGAAGAGCGTCAAGCTGCCGGGTGGTAAGACTGCTAAAGACGCCGAGATTGCCGAGGCCGTGAGTAAGTCTGCGGCAAGTGGC